>JAZSOX010000064.1:0-14241 GCA_045537175.1 Bacilli bacterium | reverse complement strand
CTAATATAATTATATAAAGCTTTTTATCACTTTGTACAATTATATTAAAAAGGGGCTTGGTTTATGAGTTGTTTTTAATTTTCATACCGATTTATACTATTAATAAAATCTTTGTTGCTAAATTTTATTATATTTGCATCTTTATGCTTTTTTATGTACTCCTCTCTTTCATTTTTTATATTATTTAATTCATTTGTATCTAATTTTGTTCCATTGAAAGCTATACAGATTTCAGCTTCTTTAATACTATATAATTTATATAATGTTTTTAGTTTTGCAAAACTTGGTGCATGTAAAGGATAATAATTCTTTATCGATATATTAGAATCATAAATCAATCTTTTTTCTTTTCCTTTTGTACTTGAAACATTTATCATTTCAATAATATTATTTTTTGTATCTAGATTTACTACTAGCATGTACCTTTTTTTATTATCTCCGTGTTATTCCTCCATCTAAAGTTGGTGGAATAAAGTGTAAAAAATGTCCTTCTTCAATTGTCAATAATCTTCTTCCTCATCTTCTGTAAATCTTGAAGTTGTTTCATATGCATCTAAAACTTTATTAATTCTATATGTTTCTGTTTCTAGTTCATCATAAGGTATTGCTGACATTTTTTTATTATGCCATTTTTTTAGTGGGTTTATAGATTTCTTTAAATATTTATTCCAAACATCAAACTCGTGTGTTAATTCTGACAATTCTTCTGATGAACATTCTCCAAAAATCTCTTTTGTTAATATTAATGCTTCTTCTATATCTTCTGGTATATATAGTTCTTTAAAAGCTGACTCTTTTAGATTAAAGTAATTATCTTTGTATTCTAACCTTACTTTCTCAAGTACCATTCCATGTTCAAAAGCACAAAATTTATCATCATACATTGTTTTATTATTATTTTTAGCCATATAAATTAATTGAGAAAAAAACAATAACTTTTGTAATTTTATATTTCCACTCATTGAATTTTCTGGTGATACTTCTTTTATAAACCATTTTGCTACATCTAAAGGTTCTACTTTGTTCATATTACTCCTCCTTCCACAAAATTATTAAAATCGATAATAAGGTACACTATATATAGTATACCTTTTCGTTAATATTTGTTCAAGAAAATTCGTTCGCCTAAATTCGACAATTTAATTGGACCAATTGTTACATATTATATCAGCTATTCTTTTTGATGCTAAACCATCTCCATATGGATTTGATGCTTTACTCATTTTTTCATATTCTTCTTTATTTTCCAATAATAATTTTATATTGTTATATATATTTTCTTCTTCTGTTCCTACTAGTTTTAGTGTTCCTGCTTTTATACCTTCTGGTCTTTCTGTTGTATATCTCATTACTAAAACTGGTTTTCCAAGAGAAGGCGCTTCTTCTTGTATTCCTCCACTATCAGTTAATATTAAATAAGATTTGTTTAGAAAATTATGAAAATCTAATACTTCTAATGGTTCTATCAATTTAATATTTGCGCTATCGCCAAAAATTTCATTTGCACTCTCTCTTACTAATGGATTTTTATGTATAGGATATATTACTTTTATATCATCATGCTCATCCATAATTCTTTTTATGGCTGTAAACATTCTCTTTAAAGGTTCTCCTAAATTTTCTCTTCTATGTGCAGTAAGCATTATTAATTTACTGTCTCCTATCCAATCAAAAATAGAATGAGAGTAATCTTCTTTTACTGTAGTTTTTAAAGCATCAATTGCAGTATTTCCTGTAACAAAAATACTGTTTTTATTTTTTCCTTCATTTAATAAATTCTGTTTAGCCATTTCTGTTGGTGCAAAATTATACTTTGCAATTATTCCAGTAGCTTGTCTATTAAATTCTTCTGGATATGGAGAGTAAATGTCGTATGTTCTTAATCCAGCTTCTACGTGGCCTATCGGTATTTGCATATAAAAAGCACATAAAGAAGTTACAAAAGTCGTAGTAGTATCTCCATGAACTAAAACCAAATCTGGTTTCTCTTTTTCTAAAACATCTTTAATTTTTGATATAATATTTTTAGTAATATCAAATAAAGTTTGTTTGTCTTGCATTATATCTAAGTTATAATCTGGCACGACATCAAAACAGTCTAAAACTTGTTGCAACATCTCTCTATGTTGTCCTGTAACACACACTATAGTTTTTATATTATCTCTTGTTTTTAATTCTTTTACTAATGGGCACATTTTTATTGCTTCTGGTCTTGTACCAAAAACTAACATCACTTTTTTCATGTTTTATCTCCTTTATGCTAATTTATATATGTTTTCTCCTTCAGTTAATATATTTTGAGTATCTAGTACTATTTTATTTTTTAGCTTGTCGATATTTTCTTTTATCTCATCATGTTTAACCATTACTATTACTAAATCAACATCGTCTAAAAATTTATCTATATTATGATATTGATTTTTTACTACATCATTTTTTATAAATGGGTCATACACTTTTAATGGCTCTGCTAGATGAGTTCTTTGATATTCTAATAATTGTAATGTTGGACTTTCTCTATAATCATCTACATTTTCTTTATAGGTTAATCCATAAATCCCAACTTTTTTATAATCTGTTAAACCTTTTTCTTGCATAATTTCTGATACTCTATTTAAAACAAATTCTGGCATTGAATCATTTACTTTCATAGATTCCCAAATTACTTTTGTTAAAGATGGATAATCTCCAACTAAAAACCATGGATCAACAGAAATACAATGTCCACCAACTCCTGGTCCTGGATTTAAAATATTTACTCTTGGATGCATATTACATATTTTTATTATTTCATATACATCCATTCCATCTTGATGACATATTTTTGCAAGTTCATTAGCAAAAGCTATATTCACAGCTCTAAATGTGTTTTCTACTACTTTTGTCATTTCTGCTGATTTTATACTTGTAACTATAACTTGTCCATCTGTTAGTTTTTGATAAATTTCAGCAACTTTTTCTCCTACTTCTTTACTATCAGCTCCTATAGTTCTTGAATTATGTTTTAATTCATAAACCATATTTCCTGGTATTATTCTTTCAGGAGCATGTACTAAATTTATGTCTTTGCCTATTTCAAAACCATTTTCCTGTATTATAGGTCTTACATATTTATCTATAGTTCCCGGAGATACTGTTGATTCTATAACAACAATAGCTCCTTTATGGCAAACCTCCATTATACTCTTCACTGCAGCACATACGTAGCATGCATCTACTTTTTTACTAAAACTATCGTATGGTGTTGGAACTGCAACGATATACATGTCTGTACTTTCATATTCTGTAGTAAATTTTATACTTTTACTTGTTGCCTCTTTAAATAATTCATCTAATCCTTTTTCTTCAAAAGTTGTTTTTCCTTCATTCAGTGTTTTAACTAATTCTTTATTATAATCAGTTCCTATTATTTCCTCTCCACATGCTGCCATCATTAAAGCTGTAGGTAATCCTATGTACCCTAATCCTATTACATTAATTTTCATTTTTCTTTCTCTCCTTTATTTTATCTATTAATTCTATTGCATCTAACATGCAATCTTCCATAGAGCAATATTTCCATGCTCCATAGCGTCCAATACTGTAAATATTGTTCTTTTCAAACTTTTCAAAAACATTTTCAATTTTTTTAATATGTTCATTATTTATATGTACATATGCTGGATTCATAATAATATAATTATAATCTTCTAGTTCATTCTCTTCTGTTATACCTAATTTATTTAAATTTTTCAGTGTAGTTTTTAATTGTTCTTCTATATTTATTTCTTCATCCTTATTAAATCCAATTTCAACATACATACTTAATTTTTCAGATAATAATATATTGTCATAAAATCCTATTCTATAAAAATTAATATTTGGATCTGGAATATACATCCAGTGTTCTTTATGTCTCGATTTGTTTTTAAATCCCAAATTAAATACTAAAACCTTATTATATGACAAAGACTTTCCTAAATCCCTATAATGTGAACATTTAAACAAATCCAAGAAATTATTTAGTGGAGATGTATTTATTAAATATTCATATTTTATTTTTACTCCCTTGTTTGTTATTACATATTTTTCTCTTTCATAAATTTTTTCTATCTTTTCGTCTAATTTAATTTTTTCTTTCTTCAAATTAGAATAGAGTGAATCTATAAAGCTTTGTGCACCTTGTTTAGGATACATGAATTGATTATTATATGATGTATCTTCATTTTTTTTCATATTACCTATAATTTCTTTAATATTGGCATATGGGAAAAACCTTCCCATTGCATTCTTATCAAGAGTTTTCAAATTACAAGCATATAATTTTTCGTTATATGGTTTTAAAAACTTTTCAACAATTGACTTACCAAATTTCCCATATAGCATATCTAAAAAATTATCATATTCTTCTTTTTCTTCCTTATAATACAAGTCATGTAAACAATCAATAAATTCTTCTTTGTCTAGTTCATGAATATTTGATTGAAAAGGATAATTGATTTTTTTATCTTTATATAATATTTTGGTGTTTTTCTGTTGTCTTATTAAATTTTTTTCTCCAATACAGTTTACAAATCTATCCATTAAATATTTTTCTTTAAAATGATAAAAATGACCTGCAAAATCCCATATAAAATCCCCTTTTTTTATGGTTCTACAATATCCTCCTACTTGACTCTCTTTCTCAATTATCAAATAATCTTCTTCTATTTGGTTAGCTAAAGTCAAACCTGTAATTCCAGCACCAATAATTAAATATTTTACATTAATACTGTCCATTTCTTTTCCTTTCTTAATTTATTATATTTGATAAAATACTATTTATTTTTTCTTTTACTTCATTTAATTTATATTTTTCAAGTACATATTGGTGTCCATCTTCATTATATTTAGGTGGTTTTGAAATGATATCACTTATGGCATTATATAATTGTTTATTATTTGTAACATGTTTTGTAAAAGGAAAATCATAACAATATATTACTTCTTTCCCTTTAATTAATGCTTCTAGCAACATTAATGATAATCCATCATGTTGCGGTAGTCTAATTAATATATTTGTTCTATCGTATAACTCATTCATCTCACTCTTTGAAATTTTTCCTAAAAAATGCACATTCCTTAAATTTATAGTATCATTATCGTTTCCAACTATATAAAATTCTATATCATTAAATGTCTCTGCAGCATATTTTAGATACTGTATACCATAAAATTCTTCTTTTCCTTTTGGCAAATACATTATTACACCATGTTTATCTGGTAGTTTAGAATAATCTTCTGATATATTTATAGGTAACACAGGAATTTCATCTGCTTTAATTTCTAATTCTTTTAATTCATCTTTTATCATAGGTGAACAAGCTAAATTATAGTTAATATATTTTTGAATGTGTTTTAAATTTTTAGTTGATTTAGCTCTTAATACATCAGAACCTATCCAATGGCATATAACCTTTTTTTTGTATATTTTGGCTATTTTTAAATATGAATCCACTCTACAACATCCATATCCAAAATATACAATATCTATTTTTAGCATTTTTGTTAAAATAAAATATAGTTTTTCTAATTTGTTTTTGCCTTGATAGTTTAATTCAATAATTTGTATATTATCACTTTGTAGCATATTTTTCAATTGCTCTTTTTGAGTATCAAAACAAATCAAACCTATTTTTAATATTTTACCATTTTTTTGTCTTTTTGTTTTTATTATAGCCTGCATTACGTCCTTATAAATGTATATAATTAGAATAATTGACAATATATTTATAATAATTGTATATAATATGTTTTTCATCATTGTATTGCATATAGTTGTTATTACTAATATTATACTATTCAAAACAAAATGTTTTATTTTAAATTTATACCATAATTTTCTTGATATTATGGTTCTTGTCCAAAAGAATACTAAATAAGAAACTCCAGTAGCTATAGCTGCACCTATAGCGCCATATATTGGTATCAATAAAGCATTCAATATTAGATTGACTATTATCGATACCATGGAAACTATAATATTATAACCTGTTTTTCTTGAAAATGAAATACCTAATGTTGTAGTTTCACTCATTGTATAGAAAATTGGGTGGAATAGTAAAAAAGGTAAAATGTATATAACCTTAATATATTCCTTATTTATAATAATTGGTATAAAATCTTTTACTGATAAAATCAAAAGTAAAGTAACTGACATTGTAAGAGCTACACCTTTACTTACCATTTCATATCTTTTGTTATCTACTTTTTCTGCTTTCCACTTAAAAGCAACCGGCGCCCAAAAAGCAGTAAAGCTTGTTTGTAATATAGTTAATAAATTAGTAATTCTTAGAGTTACAGAATAATATCCTAATTCAGTATAAGTTGATATTCCTCTAAGGAAAATAACATCCATAGAATTCAAACCATACCCTATCAATGTAGCTGGAACAAGAGGAAGTCCAAATTTTAATATTTTAATAATTTGTTTTTTATCAAAATTTTTTCTTGATATGTTAATATTTCTTCTACAAACGAAACATAATGTTATACTAATTAAAAATTGTGATAGTATAGTTGCATAGACTACTGATTCAAAATTTCTTTTATAAAATAATAGTAATATTATTAAACATATTAAATTTAACAATTTTGATAAAATGTTCCATAATGAATATTTTAATGCTTTTTCTTCCATTCTTATAGATAATAATAGAAATTTCTCTATAATAAATAGTGGACTACAAACAGCTAATAAAACAATAGGTTTGACAAGAGTACTGTTGTTGAATAACATAATTGCGAATTTATCTTTAAAAGCTATTAATATAGTAGAAATTACAATTGTACCTATAAAAGGAATTATAATGGAATTAAATAATAACTTTTTCTTATTATTACACTCATTATATTCTCTTATATATGCTTGATCAATTCCTATTAAAACTACTAGTGTTATTATCGAATTTGCTAGATTAAACATACTAGCTAATCCAAATTGGTCTGGTGCAATCAGATGTGATGTAACCGGAACAGTTATAAATCCTATTATTGCTCCAATTATTGGTCCTAATGAAAAACCAAATAATTTCTTAAAAAATTCTTTCATTTTTTTCTCCATTCTTTTTGTTTTTTAATTTTATAAGTTTTTATTACTATCTCCTATTTAATTTCTTCTATTATTTCTTTTGCGATTTTTTTAGCATTTAACATCTTACATGGTTCAAAGTTATTTTGACTTCTTTTAATTTGTTCTAGTGCTTCTTTTATGTTATCTTTTTTATTTAAACATATAGTATATCTATTAAATTTATTTAAATATTCTTCTATTTGTTTTGAATATTCTCCATCTACTATTACTAATATCGGTTTATTTGTTGCAGCATAATGATATAATTTTCCTGGTATCTGAGTTCCCTTTCTATTGCATATGCAAACTAAAATATCTGTTTCTGCTTCATATTCTCTTATGCTATTTAAGTTTTGTCTTGATTTAATTTCTATATTTTCTAATTCATTTATTTTAGTATCACTGTTACCACATATTCTTAAACAAAATTCATCCTTGCATTCAGCTATTGTATTATATAATTCTAAAATATTCCTATCCTTTTTTGAATAATCCCCATAATACCCAATATTATATTTTTTATGTTTTACATCCGGATAAATTATATTTCTTCTATATGGTATGGGATAAAATTTCATTTTTTCTTTATACTGTGGATATAATTCTTTTTGCTTTTCTAATGTGAATGGTGAAACATAAATCACTTGATTACAAATTGAAATCAGTCTCTTTTCTTCTTTTTTTATTAAAGCTTGTGGTAAATAAGTTTTTTTATTTATATCACTTGCAAAAGGATCTCCCCAATATTGAATCCAATGTTTTCCAATGCCTGGATTGTTTTTTATTAAATTCTCTGCTATTAAATGAGAGGACTTTGGATCTGAAGATGATATTATATAATCAAATTTTTCTTTAATAATAATCTTTTTGTTTGCTAAAGAACTCCTAAAGTCGTATAATTTAAATTTAGATAATATTTTATATATAATTTTTTTAATTTTAGCTTTCTTTCCTTTTTTTATTGTTATTTTAGATCTAATATTTCCCATTTCTATATAGTATTTCTTTTTTATTTCTATATCACACATGGTTTCATCATATAATTTAGAATCTATTTGTGGTCTTGGTGTTAATGTGTATACATCACATCCATTTTCTATAAACCCACTCAATAATGCTATGTTTCTCATGTTTGCTGATGCACTATACTCTAATGGAGATGCACTTATAAATAATATTTTCATTGTTACTACTCCCTCTTACTTGATTTTATTATTATATATATTACAAATATTAATATAATTTGTCCTCTAATAAGACTTGCTATGTCAAATGATGAAATTATAGAAAAAAAGTATATTGTTAACGCCCCTCCGAATAAATATTTCTTTTTTTCATCGTTAAATAAAGAAAGTTTATAATCTATTTTTTGACTTAGATATCCCATTATACTAGAAAAAACAATAACTCCTATGAAAGAAAATTGCATATGAGCAAAAGTTATAAAATCTGTTGGAATTCCTCCTAAATTTTTCCATTCTGTGCCTTTAACAAATAAGGATAAATCAGAATATGGATAGTCAAAATTAACCCCTGGTAACAAATCTAAAAATGCTGTTATAAAATCTTTTCCCCATCTTATCCCGTACATTTCATTTAAATCACTCAAAATCAGAGTATTTTTATATGGAACAGAAAATTGATAAATATAGTTTGTATAATTTGTTTGTTTTATTTCCAAAATCCCTGTATTTAAATATACAAATATACTATCTAAAACATCTAATAATGGTAATGATACTATTCCAATTAGAATTATTATTGACCACGTCTTTTTTATTTTTCTACTCATTATATAATAAAGAAAACACACAAAAAACATAATTATAGGTGCTCTTCCAGCATTATATAAATAAAATAATACTGAAAATATCAAAGAAGTAACTAAAATAATTTTAAAAAGTAAAGTTTTTTCTTTTTTTTCATTAATCAAATATATTGCCAAAAATGGCGTTATTGTAATTAATCTTGCTATTATTTTTAATAAGGCTGCATTTCCTACAACTTCTACTAAGCTATTTGACATATTACGCATTTTTTCTGCATATGTAAGAGCTTGTTTAATTCCTCCAAGAGATATTAAAAATAGTATAAGTGATATCATTCCTACAAAAAAAGTTATATACATCAAACGTTTTACTATAGTATACGTTTTATTAGAATCATGTTTATATCCTATATCTTTATTTTTTCTATAACCTATTTTATAAAAACAAATGAAAAAACAAATTGTAAATACAATCATTAAAATTGAATAAATAAAATTTTTCCAACTACCATTTATAATAAACCTTTGGAAAGTATCGCTTCCATACTTTCCAGCACTTAATTCTAAAATATGTAAAGTATCTATATTGCATAAAACCAAAATTGGTATTATAAGATAATAAATTAATAATGCTACTATAAATCCATTATGAGCTGGTGTATACTTTTTTGTTTTTATTATCTTAAGTAAATAGATACTTGTAAATAATAATATGCTAAAATATGTCATACATAATATAATTATGTCCTTTTTTTCCATTTTTTCTCCCTATTTTTATAAATTTTATCTAAAGCTTGATAATGTTCCTCTGCCATGTTTTCTATGTGATATTCTTTGATTTTTTGAATAGATTTTTTGCCAAATTTATACATTTTTTGTGGCTCCATTTGTACGAATTTATTTATTGCATCTTTCAACTGATTAATATCTTCATTTTTTATTACATATCCATTCTCATTATTTTCAATTAATTCTATTCCTGCCATACTACTGTCAGTAGATATTATTGGAAGTCCTCGTGACATTGCTTCTCCAACAACTAATCCCCAAACGTCTCTGCGTGTTGGAAAAATAAATCCATCGCTCATGTCGTAATATTTCTTCAAATTATCTTTATCCATATATGGCAAAACAATTATATTTTCAATTTTTTCTTTTTCAATTATTTGTTTATATTTCTCTTCTAGTGGTCCTCCGCCAATTATTAAAAATATAACATTTTTATTTTTAACAAATTCTTTACTTGCTTCAAATAGTAAATCGAATCCCTTTAAATATTCAAATCTTCCTATGCTTAAAAATATTTTATCGTATTTTATATTTAACTCTTGCTTTATTTGTTCTTTTTCACTTTTTGATAATGGTTTTTCTAATATATCTTGCTTGTAATAATTAGAAAATTTATAAGGAATTATTTTGTCTTCTTTTCCATTATACCTTAAAAAATATTCTCTAGCACTCTTTCCATTTGCAAAATAAGCTTCAGCATTTTTAACATAATGTTTTTTTATTAATGTCTTTATTATGTTATTTGAAGGAATTGCTCCATCACAATTAATTAAATATGGTATTTTTTTCATTTTGCAATAGCTCATTAATAATAATGAAGTTATTGTGCTGTATTCATATGCAATAACTATATCTGGTTTAAATTTCTTTAAATATTTAAAAACATCCCATTTGATTTTTGCTAAACTTTTATCCCAATCCTTCAAAGTAATACATTCAAAGTTACTTGAATTATTGTTATACCATTCATTATTTCTTTCTACTAAATCTCTTTTCTGCTCGAAACAAACTCTTAAGTTACATTTTTTCCCTAATTCATTAAATAGATTTACTCTATAAGGAGCTGTTATTGTTGTCAAAATAAATATATTCATTTACTACACCTTCTTTATTTTCTTAAGTTCTTGTTCAAATATACTAGCATTTTTTTCCCTAGAATATTTTTGTTCCACATAAACTATCGTTTTATTTTTTGTATTTAAATACGTTTGGTAATTTTCTAGCATAAATTTAAATTTTTCTTTCAGCTGGTCCATATTTTCAGCATATTCTCCTAAATTAGTTTCTTTTAATATGTCACATGAATCTCCTTTTGCTAATAATAGTACTGGACATCCAAGTCCTAATGCATCAAACATTTTTGTTGGTACACTATCTGTCATCTTCGTATTTTTTAAAGATATAAAACTAATTTTAGAATATGTTAATATAGTTTTTACTTTTGAATAATCAATTTTTCCTACTACTTTAATGTTGCTTAACTCTTGTTCTCTAATTTTTGTTTCTATTGTTTTTTTATATGCACCTTCACCAAAGATTAAAAACTGTAAATTTGTGTTATCTTTACAATCTATTGCTAATTCTAATAATGCATCTAAATTTTGTGCTAATCCTACATTCCCTATGTAAACTATAGTAAATTTTTCTTCTAATTCATATTTCTTTACAATTTCTAAATCTATATCAAATTTAACAATATCATCATCAAATCCATTAGGTATATATTTTACCTTATCAGGATTGGCATATTTTTTTATTTTATCTACTTTTCCTGGTGTTACAGTTGTTATACAATCGCTGTGTTTATACATAAAATTTGCTATAAATTTAAACACTCTATAATAAATGCTTTTATCCGAAAAGCTTTCCATCTCTATTGCTACATCTGGCCATATATCTCTTACATCATAAACTAGTTTTGCTCTTTTAAATTTTGCAATTAGCCAACCAAACATGCTTATTAATGGTGGTGGTGATGTTGTTACAACTACATCAATTTTTCTTAAGCTTATTATCGCTTTTATAAAAGATGTAATTCCAAAAATCAAATTATTTAGTAATCTATGTAAAGTGCTTTTTTTAATTTCTTTGGTACTATATGAATAAATAACCTTGTATTTCCTATTAATTATATCCTCTGTTTTTTTATTATGAGAACTGGTTATTATTGTAACATTATAACCTTCATTAGCTAAATATTTAGCTAATGAATCAATTCTTTTAGTACAAGGCCCACCTTCTTTTATATTAAATTCATGTGCATGAAAAAGTATATTCATAAATTAAATCCTTCTTTATTTATAATCTATATTTTGTTATTTTAATTTTAAACTATATTAAATACAGTTGCTTTCATTTTTACTTTCAAATTCCTCAAATTTCTTATATTGACCTATATATTTATATTTCATACTTATATCGAATTCATTATTTTGTATTAATGCTATTATTTTTCTTTTTATTTTTTTCAACCTTAAAATACTACAAATTTTAATTAGTAATTTTGTTATGATTGTTGGTATAATTATTGTAACTACCTTTTTGTTTGTTTTTTTCTTTAATATATTATTTATTTGATTCAATTCTAATACTTCTGTTCCACAAATAATAGTTTTTCCAATAGTACTATAATCTTCTGATATATTTATAACCATTTTTATTAAATCTTTATAATATATTACTGTTTTCTTATTCTTTCCATTTCCAAATTTTATACATATACCTTTTTGTATTAAATTTTCTAATTTTTTAAAATTACCTACATCTCCTTCTCCATACACTGTAACAGGTTCAATTATTGTAATAGGTAATCCATTTTTTAAATGCATTTGATTTGCAATATTTTCTGCTTGAAGTTTACTGTCTCCATATGCTGTATTAGGATTTTTTCTAGAATTGATATTTATAATTTTATCTGAACTTTCATAAACAGATACTGAACTGAAAAATATAACTCTATCTACTTTATTTTTCATGCATTGCTTAAAAATATTTTCACTAGCTTTTGTATTTACATTATAAAAAGTATTTTCTTCCTCTTTATTAGTTGGTATACAATGAACTTTTGCAGCTAAATGAAATACTTCACTTATTCCATTCAGGCTTGTTTTTATGCATCCATCATTACATATATCGCCTATTACTATTTCTAATTTATCCTTATATATGCTTTTAAGCTCTTTTAATTTTTCTGTTTCTATATTATTTAGTGCTCTTACTTTATAATCTTTTTCTAGTAGTTGCTTAGTTAATTCTGCTCCTAACCAACCTCCTGCACCTGTTACTAATATCATTTGCTACACCTTTTCTTCTATTTTTTCTTTTTTCTCTTCTTGTTTACCTTCTACTACTCCATCATGTTTAAATACTTTTATTACTGTTTTGAAAAATATTTTTATATCTAATACAAAAGACATTTTTTCTATGTATTCTCCATCATATTTAGCTTTTACTGGTATTTCTAGCTCATCTCTTCCATTTACTTGTGCCCATCCTGTAAGTCCTGGTTTTATACTGTTTGCATTATATTTATCTCTTTCTTTTATTAAATCATCTTGATTCCAAAGTGCTGGTCTTGGTCCTATTATAGACATTTCACCTTTTAAAATGTTTATTATTTGTGGTAATTCATCTATGCTTGTTTTTCTCATAACCCCACCAAATTTAGTTATGTAGTTTTTTGCATCTTTTAACATATGTGTTGGCATATCTTTTGGCGTATCTGTTCTCATTGTTCTAAATTTATATATTTTAAAATGTTTTTTGTTTTTTCCTATTCTTTCCTGCTTAAAAAATATTGGACCTTTTGATTCCAATTTTATGATTATTGAAAAAATTATAAAAAATGGTAAAAGTATTATCAAACCTATAAATGCTAATATAAAATCTAAAACATTTTTTATGTATTTTTTATACACTTTTATTCCTTCTTTCTATTTCCTTATAAACAACACTACTGCTAACAATATCGCTGTTAATGCTCCGGCAAGAATCAATTAGTACATCCCAAACGCTAGCTGTTCTTCCTGGTATAAAACTTTGGTGGAATTCATCTAATGCAGCATATGCACTAATAATTAATTGGCTATATAATATTTTTTGTATTATTGGTATGTCATACTGATTTAACAGCATGATTGCTAACATACCACCTATTGCATATATTGTAAAATGAGCTAATTTTCGTATTGGTAATTGCAACTTTTGTACTTGTTCTTCTGAAATCTCTTTATTGAATATTTTCAATATTGCTTTTATTACTCTTCCACTTGTATTTCCAGATGTTTCTCCTTTTTGATTTGAAAAGCAAAATATTGTTATCATCCATATTATTAATAAAATTATTAGTATTACTTTTTTCATTTTATCCCTTCATTTTAAAGAGTTTCAACTTTTTTATCTAGTTTCTTTAAAACTCGTTTTGTTTTTTTCTTTATATTTTCTTGTATCTCTTTTCTAGAATTTTTTTGTTTTTGGTTTAATTCTTCTGGTTCATGATATGTTGGAACAATACTTTTCATTGTTTGTTTTATTTTTGAAATTGTTACATTTTCGTTTTCTATAAGCCCTTCTAATTTAGTTATCTTGCTCTCTA
>JAZSOX010000012.1:0-17810 GCA_045537175.1 Bacilli bacterium | reverse complement strand
TCTTTCAGTTCTGGCATTAAAAGCATTAAATATACCAATAAAAATAAAAAGGGCAAAATAAGCAGTCATAAAGTGTTTATAATCACTTCTGATAAATTCTTTAAATATAGGTAATTTTAAAAATAATATACATAATAGAGCTGAGTATAGTCCAGTAAATAGAATTTGAGAATACATATATTTGTTAATTATTGGTTCATCTATTTTCTTTGGCTTATGTTCCATATAATATTTAAGCGGTGCTTCATATGAAAAAGCTAGACCAGCAAAAGTATCCATTATCATATTAAGCCACAACATTTGAATAATAGTAATAGGAGTGCTTACCCCAATATATGATCCAACTATAGATAAAAATAAAGCAGTCATATTAACTGTTAATTGATAAATAACAAATTTTCTAATACTTTTAAATATTGTTCTTCCATATAAAATAGCTTTACTAATTGATAATATATTATTATCAAGAATAACTATATCGCTAGCTTCCTTTGCTACTTCTGTACCACTTCCCATAGCAAATCCTACATTTGCACGTTTCAATGCTGGCGCATCATTAACGCCATCACCAGTCATTCCAACAATTTGATTCATTTCTTCTAATATAGATACTAATCTACTTTTATCTTGGGGTAGTGCCCTTGCAACAACTTTCAATCTAGGACTTATTTTTTTTATATCTTCATTATTCATTTTATTAAATTCATCACTAGTTAGAATTAAATCATTAGAAGAATTAATGATGCCACAATCAGTAGCAATGTTTTTTGCGGTATCTTTGGCATCACCAGTAATCATGATTACATTAATTCCGGCGTTTGTAATTAAACTAATACCATCTTTAGCTTCTTTTCTTAATTCGTCTTTTAGGGTAACAAATCCGATAAATGTTAAATTATTTAAAGAATTTCCTTGAGCTAAAGTAATAACTCTAATTCCTTTTTTTGTATATTTTTCTATTTCTTTTAAAATTAAATTTTTATTTAATAATATTTTTGTTTCTCCTAAACTTGTTAAATATCTATTACATTTTGGGATTAATACTTCACTAGCACCTTTTAAATAAATTTCATCATTTATGTATATAGCACTATATTTATTTTCACTATCAAAAGGTATTCTTTTGGTAATTTTTGTATTTACCTCTTTATATTTAAAAAATTTAATCAAAGACTTATCAGTAGCGTTACCACCAATAATTTCATTGTTGCTTATAGTACTTTCGTTATTTAATATAATAGAAGTATAAATTATTGAATGTAACTTGGTTTTTTTAATTTCTAATTCATTTTTATATATTTTTAAATCCCCACTTACAAAAGAAGTTACTTCTAATTCACCTTTTGTAAGTGTTCCAGTTTTATCTGTTAATAAATAATTTAAATTACCACTAGTTTCTATACCAGTTGGTTTTCTAACTAAAACATTATCCTTAAGCATTCTTTTCATGTTAGAAGATAAAACTAATGTAATCATCATTGGAAGACCTTCGGGAACTGCGACAATTATAATGGTAACTGATAAAGTTAAAGCATAAATTAAATAATCTAAAATTATTTTTGGTGTGGTTATAGTATTGATTATAGCGTCTATTTCAAAGTTATTATCGATTACAATTTTATTAAAAAGAAATGAAAGTGAAACAACAAAAGCCCCAATATAACCGATTTTGCTAATTATTTTTGCAAGTCCATATAATCTCTTTTTTAGAGGAGAAGTAGGTTCACTTGCTTGTATTTCTAAAGATATTTTTCCATATTCAGTTTCATTACCAACGTTTTTTACTAGCATTTTACCAATTCCGTTTGTAATAACTGTTCCTCTAAATAATTTATTGCTTTGAGTATTCTTTTTAATATCTTTAGATTCTCCAGTCAAAGCTGATTCGTTACATGAAAGATTACCACTTATTAAAATACCATCAGCTGGAACTCCATCGCCTGTTGTAAGTTTAACGATATCACCAACTACAATATCATTAATTATAATTTCTTGTAATTTATTATTCCTATAAACTTTCACTTTAATTTTTGCAGCATCTTCTTGTAATCTTTTGAATGCAGCTTCCGAACCGTATTCGGAGATAGTAGAAATAAATGATGCAAGCACAACTGCAATTGCAATACCTATAGTTTCATACCAATCGTATTTAGAAAAAATAAATAGTATTTTAATACCTAAAGCAATTAAAAGTATTTTAATAATGGGATCTCCAAGAGATTCTAAGAAAATTCTGAAAAAAGTTTTTTTCTTTAATTTTGTAAGTTCATTAGTTCCGTATTTTTTTCTATTAATTAAAACTTCTTCATCAGTTAAGCCATTATAATTTATCATATTTCCTCCACTTAAATATATGGAGTAGTAATATAAAAAAGAACATATAATATATGTATAAAATAAAAAAATGTTACAATTTTTAGTAACATTTAAGATTCTTCAATAAAATTTTTTGATTTATGTGGTTCATCAAATAATAGATTAGGGTAATTTTGCTGTCTTAAAGCTTCATAAACTACAATTGCAACTGTATTGGATAAATTAAGACTTCTAACATCACTAGTCATCGGTATTCTCATGCATCTATCTAAATGGGGTTTTAATATTTCTCTTGGAATACCGGTCGATTCTTTGCCAAACATAAAATAAATTTTTTTAGATGTATCACTATAATCAAATGTAGTATGAGGTTTATGACCATATCTAGTTAAGAAATAAAATTCTCCTTCATTTTTACTAAAAAAATCATCTATATTTTCATAAATGGTATAATGACATTTATCTATATAATTAACACCACTTCTTTTTACAGCTTTTTCATCTAAGCTAAATCCAAGTGGTTTAATTAAATGTAAATGAATTCCTGTAGCAATACAAGTACGCATAATATTACCTGTGTTAGTAGGAATTTCTGGTTCAAATAAAACAACATTTATCATAATTCACCTCTAAGTCTTTTTAATTATATAAAATCTAGAATTAATTGTCAAAAAATGAGATTTAGTTTATAATGAATATGGTGATTATAATGGCAAAGAGAAAAAAATCAAAAGAATCTAATACTCCAGGAATGAGTGTTGAATTAACTGGTTTAATTTTAGCTTTAATTGGCGTAATTGGATTTGGGTTTGGCTATATTGGGACAATTATTAAAGAATTTGCAATGTTCTTATTAGGATCTTGGTGGATTGTTTTTGTCATTTATATTCTTTTAGTTGGTTTATTTATGTTGTTCAAAAGAAAAATGCCGAAGTTTTTTTCATCTAGATTAATTGGATTTTATTTAATTATAATAGTTATTTTAGTAGCAAGTCATTTTACTTTTTTAGATAAATCAGAAATGCCAGCAGATATTTTAAAAGCTACCTTTGATCAATTTATGCAAAGAATGAATACAATTGATATTTCAAATTCTATTCTTAATACTGGTAATACTTCAATAGCAATTGGGGGAGGATTAATTGGCGCTGTATTTATAAGTGGTTTATATTTCTTGTTTGCTAAAACTGGTACAATTGTAGTATTAGTCGTAGTGGCATTATTTGGACTTATAATGTTATTTGATGTAACTCTAACCGATGTTATAGAAAAAATTAAGAGTTTACTAACTAGAGGTAGAAGAGAAAAATCATCTTCTAATTATAGTGAAGAAACACCAAAACTTTCAGAAATTAGTGAAGAAGTTGATGAGGAAATAAAAAGTTTACCTAATAAAGATAATAAAATTGTTATTACAACTTTAGAGGATTTAAAGAATAAAAAAGTACAAGAAGTAGTTGAAGTTGAACCAATTGTGCTAGAAGAAAAACAAGAAAATAATGGAGTATACAAGTTGCCTCCAATTAGTTTATTAAATGAGATAAAAGTTTCTAAAAAGAGTAATTCTGATACGTTTACTTTAAATAATAAAGATATATTAGAAAGGGTTTTAAAAGATTTTCAAATTACAGCAAAAGTAGTAGAAATTCACGTTGGACCAGCAGTTACTCAATATGAAATAGTAGTTCCAGCAGGAACAAAGGTTAGTAGAATTTTATCGATAAATAAAGAAATAGCACTTGCTTTAGCGGCTAAAGATGTACGTATTCAAGCACCGATTCCAGGTAAGAGTACTATAGGTATTGAAATTCCTAACGAATCAATAAGTGCAGTAGCATTTAGAGAAATATTAGAAGCTAATAAAAATGTTAAAGATAAGTATGGAATAATGATTACTTTAGGTAAGAATTTAATGGGTAAACCAATTGTTGCTGATATGACAAAGATGCCGCATCTTTTAGTAGCAGGTTCTACTGGTTCTGGTAAATCTGTATGTATTAATTCAATTATTTGTTCAATATTTATGAATTATAATCCTAAAGACGTAAAGTTAGTTTTGGTAGATCCTAAGAAGGTAGAACTTTCAAACTATAACGGAACTCCACATTTATTATGCCCAGTAGTAAATGATCCAAAAAAAGCATCTATTACATTACAAAAGATAGTTTCTGAAATGGAAAAAAGATATGATATTTTTAGTGAAAAAGGTGTTAAAAAAATTAGCGAATATAATGAATATATAGAAAAAGAAAATAAGAAACATCCAGAAACGCCTCTTAATAAGATGCCGTTTATTGTAGTTATTATTGATGAACTTGCTGACTTAATGTTAGTTGCTTCTAAAGAAGTGGAAGATTCTATTATGCGTATTACTCAAATGGCAAGGGCCGCTGGTATTCATTTAATAGTAGCAACTCAAAGACCATCAACTGATGTAATTACTGGTGTAGTCAAAGCAAACATTCCTTCACGTATCTGTTTTGCTGTTGCAAGTCAAATTGACTCTCGTACAGCACTGGATATGTCTGGGGCAGAAAAATTACTTGGTAAAGGTGATATGTTATATTTGCCTATGGGTGAAAATCAACCTGAACGTATTCAAGGATGCTTCATTTCTGATGAAGAAATTAATCGTTTAATAAATTATTGTACAAAACAAATGACTGCTAAATATGATGAAGATTTAGCAAACGCAAATGCCCAAGCAAATTCCTCTATAGGCGGTGGAGATGGTGTAGATGGTTATGATGATCCAATGTACAATGAAATAGTTGAATTTGCTATTATGACGGGTAAAATAAGTGCTTCATTAATTCAAAGAAAATTTAGGTTTGGTTTTAATAGAGCAGCTAGAATGATTGATCTTTTAGAAGCAAGAGGAATCGTGGGGCCACAAAATGGTTCTAAGCCAAGAGAAGTTTTAGTAAAAAAAGAGAGTGAAGAATAGTAGTTTTCTTAGTAAACAAAAAATATCTAGAAATAGATATTTTTTTAATGCTTAATTTTTAAATTTTACATAAAATAGAATTAATAGAGAAAATAAGTTTACAAAGAAAATTTAGATGTGTTAAAATTAATTATGAAAGGATATGAGAAGATGAGCACAAAAACAAACGCAACCAAAAATATTAAAGGTAGCAAAACGAGAAAGACTACAAGTAAAAATGAAAAATATATAAGTCCTAAAAACTATTTATATGCTTTTTTAATTTTAGTTGGTGGAATAGTACTCACTTTATATATATTTGAATGGTATCAAGTAAAACAAGAAGAAAAATTAATGACTAGTTATTTAATCTCTACAAATACTATTGAATCTAATATTAGCGATATTGAAGCTTTAGAACAAATTACTCAAGAAGCTCCATCTTCATATTTCATTTACATTGGGTATACTCAAGATGAAGATGTTTACAAATTAGAAAAAGAATTAAAAAGAGTAATTGATAAATATAAATTAAATGGTGAATTTTATTATTTAGATATAACAAATTTAAAAACTGAAAGTAATGATTATATAAATAAAATAAATAATAAATTAAATATAAAATTAGAAAATGTTCCAGCGATTATTTATGTTAATGACGGAAAGATTTTAGATAGTAACATATTGGATGGTGTTAATGGAACAAAATTAAAAGTGGCTGATTTTGAACAATTATTAGATATTTATGAATTTGAAACTATAAAATAGGCAAATATATCTAACGATAGTTAAATTACCTCATACATTAATGTAGGAGGTAATTTTTTTATGTTATTTGATAATAACAATGTAGATTTAGATTTTGCTTTTTTAAATCTAGCTAATATAACAAATAATGATATAGATAATCGTAATTATTTTACAGCTAAAGAAGGTTTTTTAAGAGGGAATATGTTTAAAAATGAATATAAACCTTATAAAAATTTAACATTTGTTAATATAAAACCTAAAAATGATAGAGAAGCAAAATTATTTAATGTAATGTGTTATACACATGCTATTACTGATCTAAATTTATATTTAGATGTTCATCCAGAAGACAAAATGGCTTTATCTATGTTAAAAGAGTTAATAAAAGAAGAAGAAAAAGCTAAACAAGAATATATTATGAGCTATGGTCCACTTAATATTTGTGATACAAAAGGTGATAAGTTTGATTGGGTTAATGGACCATGGTCATGGGAAAATTTAGGAGGTAGCATGTATGTTTAAGTATATAAAACACACTAATTATCCAATTAATATTACAAAAAAAGATTTAAAAATGGCTAAATATTTAATGACACAATTTGGTGGTGCTAATGGAGAACTTGCTGCAGCAATGCGATATTTTAGTCAAAAATTTACTATGCCTGATGATAAAGGTAAAGCATTACTTAATGATATTTCAACAGAAGAGTTAGGACACTGCGAAATGATTTGTGCAATGGTTAATCAGTTAACAAAGAATGCTACATTAAAAGAATTAGAAGAAGCAGGACTTTCTTCATATTATGCAGATCATAATAAAGGGATATATCCAGTAGATGCTTCAGGTGTTCCATTTACTGCAACTTATTTTGCAGTAACAGCAGATCCAATAGCAGACCTTATGGAAGATATGGCAGCAGAACAAAAAGCAAGAGCAGTGTATGAAAATTTGATTGATTTAACACAGGATGAAGATGTACTGGCGCCATTATTATGGCTTCGTCAAAGAGAAGTAGTGCATTTCAATAGATTTAAAGAATTATACGAGTATTATAAAAGTAAAGGATATTAAGTGATTAATATCCTTTTTTGTAGTATAATTTGCTAAAGAAGTAATGAATGGTTAAAAGGAGAAAGTCAGAATGGATAACAAGAATTATATTGGCAAAATTTTAGATGTAGAGATTGATAGAGAATTTGGTAGTAAACATCCCAAACATGGTTTTATTTATCCTGTAAATTACGGTTACATCCCAAACACAACTAGTGGTGATGGAGAAGAATTAGATTGTTATGTACTAGGAGTTTTTGAGCCGATTAAAGCTTTCAAGGGAAAATGTATTGCAATTATTCATAGAACTAATGACGATGATGACAAATTAATTGTTGTTCCTGAAAATAAAGAATATAATAATGATGCTATTGAAGCTTTAGTAGAATTTCAAGAAAGATTTTTTGAACATATTATTATTAGATAAAAATATATTTTAAACGAAAAAAATTATCAATTATAAAAAAGACTATTTATTTAGAAAAAATTTTGGTATAATTTTCGTAGAAAGTAGGAGAATAATTATGGGAAAGAAAAATGAGACACAAGAATTTGAAGAAAAGAAAACCCCTGAAGTTAAATTAAAAAGTGAAATGTATAATCATGATAATGAATCTCTTGATAGAAGAGAAGAAGATGGTCCAAGCGATGCTATAATGTGGGGAGCAGTAATTGGATTTGCTTTATTCTTTGTATTGTTAATTATCATTATTGTTTTCACTCAAATATAAAGGAGAAATATGTTATTATTAACTTGTTTGAAAATATTTGCTGCTAGAATAGTTGATGTTTCTTTAGGAACTATTAGAACGGTATTTTTTGTTAAAGGAAAAACAATTGAACCATTTATAATTGCTTTTTTTGAAGTGCTTATTTGGTATGCTGTCGCAAGAGAAGCTTTAAATGCGTCTGGAAACACAATTTTGATTGGTATTTCGTATGCACTTGGTTATGCAACAGGAACGTTTATCGGATCTAAATTATCTAGAATTTTAGTTAAAGGTGTAGTAGGAGTACAAGTAGTAATAAAAGAAAATGTTGATGAATTAATTAAAGAATTAAGAGATAATGGATTTGGAATATCTGTAATTGAATTAAAAAAAGATTATGAAGGTCATAATAAAGATATGTTATATATTCAAGTTAATAATAATAAATTAAAAGAATTAACAAAAATTATAAAAAGTTATGACGAAAACGCCTTTATGGTTGTAAATGAAACTAAATTAGTTCAAAATGGACTTATAAAATAATAAAAGCTTGTTATATCAGGCTTTTTTTGTTATAATTTAGTTGTGTTTAAGTGGGCGTAATTTCCCACTTTTATTATTAGTTTGAGGTGAGTATGAAAGAATTAGACAAATTAAAAGAAGCATTAAGCGAAGCTTTGAAAGACTATGAAATAATTGTTGATGAAATAACAACAGAAAAAAAGGGAAAATACAATTTTTTAACAGTTGTATTAGACAAAGTTGGAGGAATTGATTTAGAAACTATTGTTGAAGCTACTAATATAATTAATCCAATAGTTGATAAGTTTGACATATGTGATGATTCATATATTTTAGATGTAATAAGTAAGGAGAGAGGTTAAAATGGATAGTAAGGCATTTATAAAAGCTTTAGATAATATTGTTAAAGAAAAAAATATTAGTGCTGATGTAGTATTTGAAGCTATGACTTTAGCATTACAAACAGCATATAAGAAGAATTTTGATTCAAAAACAAATGTAAGAGTAGATATTAATCGTGAAACTGGAGAAATAAAAGTATTTTCATATTTAGTAGTTGTTGATGAAATCGATGAAGGTACAGAAGAAATAGACGCAGAAGGAAATGTAGTAGAAATTCCACCAGCAATTAATTTAGATGCACAAATATTACTTGAAGAAGCAAGAGAAATTGATCCAACAGCAGAAGTAGGAGATACAATCGAAAAAGAAGTTACGCCAAAAGATTTTGGACGTGTAGCAGCAGGTACTGCTAAACAAGTAGTAACACAAAAAATTAGAGAAGCAGAAAAAAATAGCATAATAGAAGAATTTGCTGATAAAGAATTCGAAATTATGTTAGGTATGGTTGCTATGGAAGACCAAAGAAATTATTATATTGATTTAGGACGTACAAGAGGAATATTACCAAAAACAGAAATTATTCCTGGCGAAACAATTAAAATGGGTTCTAGTATAAGAGTTTATGTTACTAAAGTTGAAAACGGTAATAAAGGACCTGTTATTATGACATCAAGAAAACATTATGGTTTTGTTAAAAGATTATTTGAATCTGAAATACCTGAATTACAAGATGGTTCAATTATTCTATATGGTGTAGCAAGAGATGCTGGTAATAGAAGTAAAGTAGCAGTATATTCTACAAATGATAGAATTGATGCAATAGGTTCTTGTATTGGTGAAAGAGGAAGCAGAATAGCAAGTATATTAAAAGAATTAAATGGTGAAAGAGTTGATTTAATTTTATATGATGAGGATCCTACTGTATTTATTGCTAATGCATTATCACCTGCTAAGAATGTAATAGTTAATATAACAGATGAAGTTAAGAAAGAAGCTTTAGCTATAGTTACAGATGATAATTTAAGTTTAGCTATAGGTAAAAAAGGAAGCAATATTAGACTTGCAAGTAAATTAACTAAATATAAATTAGAAATAAAAACATTATCTCAAATTAATGAAGAAGGAAATAAGTAATATAATTTAGAGGTGAATTATGAAACAGAGAAAAAAGCCAATGCGTACATGCGTTATAACTAAAGAAAAATGTGAGAAAAAAGATTTAGTTAGGGTAGTAAGAACTCCAGAAGGAACTGTAGAAGTTGACTTGACAGGAAAGAAAAATGGTCGTGGAGCTTACTTAAAAATAGATAGAGAAGTTTTTGAAAAAGCTAAGAAAAATAAAGCGTTAGAAAGAATACTTGAAATAGAAATTAATGATGAAGTGTATGATGCATTAAATGAAATTTTAAAATAAGAAAGGAGATGACACGATGAGTGTTAAAGATTATGCAAGAGATTTAAATTTGTCAGTAGCAGAAGTATTAAAAAAATGTAAGGAATTAGGAATTAAAGTTTCTAGTGGAGAAGATATCTTAGTAGATGATGATATTATTATGTTAGATAATACTTTAAATTTAATTAGTACAGATGACGAAATTACTTATGACGAAGATGAATTAGTAGAAAACATTGCAATAGATATTATGGAAAGTAAAAATATTACTGAAAGTAATACTTCTAAAAAGCAAAAACTAAAGAAAAAAGATACCATTAAAGAAAATAAAGATAATTATAAGATGCTTAAAAAGGAAATGTACAAGCATAAAGAAAAATTAATGGGTAATAATGTATCAGAAGATATAGTTTTATATAAACAAGATATGACTGTAGCTGAACTTGCAAGTAATTTAAATGTAAGTGGTACTGATATTATTAAAAAATTAATGTCATTAGGTTTAATGCTTGGACTAAATGATTCAATTGATTTTGAAACAGCAGAAATAGTAGTTCTTGATTATAAGAAAACTTTAAAGAAAGAAGAAACTCAAGATTTAGCTAATTTTGAAGAATTTGAAATTATTGATAAAGAAGAAGATTTAGTTAAAAGACCTCCAATTGTTACTATTATGGGACATGTAGACCATGGTAAAACAACTCTTTTAGATTATATTAGACATTCTCATGTTGTTGAAGGTGAATTTGGTGGAATTACTCAACATATTGGTGCTTATCAAATTACTCACAATGATAATAAAATAACATTTATTGATACTCCAGGTCATGCTGCTTTTACTGAAATGAGAGCAAGAGGAGCATCTGTTACTGATATCGTTATTATTATAGTTGCTGCTGATGATGGTGTTATGCCTCAAACTAAAGAAGCTATTGATCATGCTAAATCTGCAAATGTACCAATTATAGTAGCAGTTAATAAAATTGATAAACCAGAAGCTAATCCAGAAAGAATTTTAACTGAAATGGTTGAAAATGGTATTACTCCAGAAGAATGGGGTGGGGATATTCCATTTATTAGAATTTCTGCTCATACAGGTGAAGGAATTGATTTATTACTTGAAACAATTGAAACTATTGCAGAAGTAAATGAATATAAAGCAAATCCTAATCGATATGCAACTGGTTCAGTAATTGAATCTAAACTAGATAAAAATGTTGGTGGTATTGCTTCATTCATTATTCAAAATGGTACACTTCGTATAGGGGATCCTATTGTTGTTGGTGAACATTTTGGAAAGGTTCGAACAATGAAAAATGATTTAGGAGAATCAATCGTTGAAGCTGGACCATCTACTCCAGTAGAAGTTACAGGTATTTCTGAAAATCCTGAAGCTGGAGATAAATTTATGGCTTTTGAAACAGAATCTAAAGCTAAAGAAATAGCAAGTAAAAGAAAAAATATAAATGCTTCTAAATATAAAAATGATGTTGTATCATTAGATGATTTATTTAAAAAGATAGAATCAGGACAAAGAGAAGTTAATGTAGTATTAAAAACTGATGTTAGAGGTTCTGAAGAAGCAGTTAAAAATGCTTTACAAAAAATAACAATTGGTGATGTAGTAGTAAAAGTTATTAGAAGTGGTATAGGTACTATTACTGAATCTGATGTAGTGCTTGCTAATGCATCAAATGCTATTATTATTGGATTTAATGTAGTGCCAAGCAATATTACTAAAGAAATAGCTAAAGAATATAATGTTGATATTAGATTATATACAATTATTTATAAACTAGTTGAAGAAATGGAATTAGCAATTCAAGGTATGTTAGATCCTGAATATGAAGAAAAAGTAATTGGTAATGTTGAAATTAGAAAAATATTTAAATTCTCTAAAATTGGAAATATTGCTGGATGTTATGTTACTGATGGTATAGTTAAAAATGGTGCTAGTGTAAGAGTTGTAAGAGATGGAATAATTATTCAAGAAGATAAGATTTCTAGTTTACAAAAAGGTAAAGATACAGTTAAAGAAATGAAAAAAGGTTATGAATGTGGAATTACTTTAGATACTTTTAATGACATTAAAGAAGGCGATATGTTAGAAGTTTATGAATTAGTTGAGGTAAAAAATGCCTAGTCATAAAACTGAACGTATTGCATCAGATATTCTAAAGTATTTAAGTAATATAATATTAACTGAAACTAATGATGAATTGTTGAAAACAATAACTTTAACTGAGGTGAAAGTAAGTAAAGATTTAAGTTATGCAAAAGTATACTTCACAAGTATTTTGGATATGCCTCACAAGGATATAGAAAAGGAGATGAAGGAAGCCGCTCCTTTTCTGAGAGGCAAACTTGCTAAGGTATTAGAAGTCAGAAATATTCCAGAATTACAATTTGAATATGACGAAACAATTGAATATGCAACAAAAATAGAAAGAATAATTTCAAATATTAATAAGAGTTAGGGGATTTTAATGGAAGTAAGAAAAGTAAGTTTTGAAATTAATAAAAAAGCTTGTATTACAAAAGAAGAAAGAGAGTTTTTAATTGAAGCATATCGTAAATTGTTTATTAAAATTTATGGTTGTGATATGTTAGAAGCGTTAGCAAATTTAACTCAAACTAGTTCTAATAAATGGTTAAGAAGAAAAGGATTACAAAAATATGCTGAAAATCAAATAAGAGCATTAGATGTAATGAATTCAGTAGAAAATGATGAAAATTTTGATTTGCTCGTAATTCGTGATGAAGAAAGTAAAATAATTGGTGGTGGACGTTTAAGAAAAATAAGCGACACAGAAGCTAGTGTTCCTGATATAGCTATTGAAGGATCATCGGTTAAAGATGAAAGAGAAATATGGCGTCAAGCAATTATATTTGCTGAAGAATATTTTACAAATCTTGGATATGAAAAAATGTATGTAGAGATACCTTTACAAGATGGACCATTATTAGGAAGGGCAAGTCAAATGGGATTTTTTGAAGATCCTAAAGATATGCGTGTTACAGATGCTACTAGGACTTATTTAGTAAATAAAACTTTAGAAAGAGTACAAGATGAAAAACTTAGTACTTCTCGTAAATAAACCTAAAGATTATACTAGTAGAGATGTCGTTAATAAACTAAGTAAAATTTTAGGAACGAAAAAAATAGGCCATACAGGTACTCTTGATCCAATGGCTACTGGAGTTTTAGTTTGTTTAACTGGCAAGTACACTAAGCTTGTAGATATGATTACATCTTTCGAAAAAGAATATATAGCTACTATTAAATTAGGTTTTAAAACAGATACTTTAGATATTACCGGTACTGTTATAGAAGAAAATTTAAATTATAATATTACTAACGAAAAAATAATTAAAGTATTAAATAGTTTTAAAGGAAAATCTAACCAAACTGTTCCGTTATATTCAGCAGTTCATGTTGATGGTAAAAGATTGTATGAATACGCTAGGGATGGAATAGAAGTAGAACTTCCTAAAAGAGAAATATTTATTAATGACATTGAATTATTAGAATTTAATAATGGTTTAATAAAGTTTAGAGTAGTTGTAAGTAAAGGAACATATATAAGAAGTTTAATTGATGATATTTGTAACAGATTAGGTGTTTTAGGTACAATGAGTGAACTTATAAGAAGTAAACAAGGTATATTTAATTTAGAAAATTCTTATATTTTAGAAGATATAGAAAACAATAATTATAAACCTTTAGCTTTAGAAGATGTACTTAAATTAGAAATTGTTGAATTAAATGATACTTTGTATAAGAAAGTAATTAATGGTAATAAATTAGAGTTAAATTATAATGAGTATGTATTGTTTAAAAAAGCAGGCATTGATATTGCATTATATTATTTTGAAAATAACTTAGGTAGATTAAAAATATTATTTTAGAAGATAATCTCATTATCTTCTTTTTTTGTCTTAATAATATAAGTAAAAATCTGGCTTTGGCAGAGCATTTGAATGTACTGTTTCTTCCTATTAAAATGCATGTTTTTTATTTACTTTTTAGACATTTTGTAATATAATTAAATAGAAGTTTTTACTTAGATTAAAAAGTTTTCCGATTTTAATCCAAGTTTGAACCAATTATAATAGAAAGGAAAATAAAATTATGGCTTTAAACAAAGAAGAAAAAGCAAAAATTATTAAAGAATTTGCTAAGAATGAAAAAGATTGTGGTTCTGCTGAAGTTCAAATTGCTATTCTTACAAAAGAAATTAACGATTTAACAGCACATATGAAAGAACATACACATGATTATCATTCAAAAAGAGGTTTACTAATTAAAGTAGGTAGAAGAAAAAAATTACTTAACTATCTAAAAGAAAATGATGTAGTAAGCTACAGAGAAGTAATTAAAAAATTAAATTTAAGAAAATAAGGGCACTGAGATTTTTAGTGTCTTTTTATTTAGAAAAGAGGTTATTATGAAGAAAGTATTCGAGTTAGATTTTTATGGTCGAAAATTAATAGTAGAACATGGAGAACTAGCAAAACAGGCACATGGTAGTGTTTTAGTAAGATTTAACGATACTGTAATATTAAGTACGGCTGTTGTATCTAAAAACGCTAATTTACTTTCTGACTTTTTCCCATTAACAGTTTTATATAATGAAAAATTATATTCTGTAGGAAAAATACCAGGAGGATTTATAAAAAGGGAAGGACGTCCAACAGATAATGCAACACTTGCAGCTAGAATGATTGACAGACCAATGCGTCCATTATTCCCAGAAGACTTTAGAAATGAAGTTCAAATAGTTAATACGGTACTAAGCGTAGATCAAGATAATTCACCCGAATTAACAGCTTTATTTGGTTCAAGTTTAGCTACTAGTATTAGTAAAATACCATTTAATGGTCCAGTAGCAGCTGTTAAAGTAGGACGTGTAAATGGTGAATTTATAATTGATCCAACTGTTGAACAAATGGAATTATCTGATATTGATTTAACAGTAGCAGGTACAATGGATGCAATTAACATGGTTGAAGCAGGAGCTAAAGAAGTATCTGAAAAAGATATGCTAGAAGCATTATTATTTGGTCATGAAGCAATTAAAAAATTAGTTGAATTCGAAAATATGATAATTGCTGAAATTGGTGAAGAAAAAATGGATTATCCAAAATTAGAAATTGAGGATAATTTAAAAAATGAAGTAAGAAATCTTTGTGAAGATAGACTAGATGAAGCAATTAGAATAAAAGATAAAATTACTAAATACGAAACAATAGATTCTATTGAAGAAGAAATTGTTGAAAAATATACTAAAGAATTTGAAGAATCTATGAAGGCTGATGAATTCAAAGAATTAATTACTAAAGTATGTTTAATATTTGAAAATGTTAAATATGATGTATTTAGAAAAATAGTGGTTGATGAACAAATTCGTGTGGATGGTAGAAAAATGGATGAAATAAGACCACTTAGTGCATCTATTGATATTTTACCAAGAACACATGGTTCTGCATTGTTTACTAGAGGTGAAACACAAAGTTTATCGATTACAACATTAGGTGCTTTGGGTGAATCACAAATGCTTGATGGTTTATCTATTGAAGACGAAAAAAGATTTATGCTACATTATAATTTTCCACAATTTAGTGTTGGAGAAACTGGTAGATATGGAAGTCCTGGAAGAAGAGAAATTGGTCATGGCGCTTTAGGTGAAAGAGCACTAGCTCAAGTTATTCCTTCTGAAGAAGAATTTCCATATACAATAAGAGTTGTATCTGAAATTTTAGAAAGTAATGGCTCATCAAGTCAAGCAAGTATTTGTGCTGGTTGTTTAAGTTTAATGGCGGCAGGTGTTCCTATTAAAGCGCCAGTAGCAGGTATAGCAATGGGACTTATTACAAATAACGATAAATATACAATTCTTACAGATATTCAAGGTATGGAAGACCATTTAGGGGATATGGACTTTAAAGTAGCGGGTACTAGAAAAGGTATTTGTGCTTTACAAATGGATATAAAAATTGATGGAGTTAATAGAAGTATTTTAGAAGAAGCTTTAGCTCAAGCCAAAAAGGCTCGTTTACAAATTCTTGATTTATTTGAAACAATTATTGATGGTCCTAGAAAAGAACTTAGTGAGTATGCACCAAAGATTGATACATTTAATATAGATCCAGAAAAGATTAAAGATGTAATTGGTCGTGGTGGAGAAATGATTACTAAAATTATCTTGGAAGCAAGTAATGTAAAAACAGTTAACGATAAAAATGCTGTTAAAGTTGATTTAGAAGATGATGGTAGAGTAATTATTTATCATACAGATAAGAATATTATTAATAAAACTAGAGAAATGATTGAAGCAGTTATTAGAGAAGTTGAAACTGGAAAAATCTATACTGGTAAAGTATTAAAAGTTGAAGATTTTGGATGTTTCGTTGAATTATGGCCTGGATGTGAAGGTATGGTTCATGTATCTCAACTTGATCATAAGAGAGTTAATAAACCAAGCGATGTTGTAAGTGTTGGTGATGAAATTATTGTTAAATCATTAGGATATGATAATCGTGGAAGACTTAATTTATCTAGAAAAGAAGCATTACCAAAACCTGAAATAAAAGAAGTTAAAGAAGAAATAAAAAAAGAAGAGAATTAATATAATTTGTAGAGGAGTGATGATATGGATTTATTCTTTATTATTTTAGTAGTAGCAATCATCTTAGTTCTTGGATCAATTAAACAAATTAATGAATATGAAAGAGGAATTAAATTTACTTTAGGTAAATTTTCAAGTATTATGAATCCTGGTTGGAATTTGGTATTTCCAATATTTCAATCATATAAAAAAGTTGATATTAGAACAAAAGCAGTTGATGTTCCTGAACAAGAAGCAATAACAAAAGATAATGTATCAATAAGAATTAATGCTGTTTTATACTATAAAATATTTGATGCATCTAAAGCGATTATTGCTGTAGAAAACTTTAATTATGCAGTAAGCCAACTTGCTCAAACAACAATGCGTAATATTGTTGGTTCAGTATCTTTAGATGAATTATTATCTCAACGAGATAAAATATCATCAGAAATTTGTAAAATAGTTGATGAAGCAACAGATCCGTGGGGAATAAAAGTAGAAAATGTAGAACTTAAAGATGTTGCATTACCAGAAGAAATGAAAAGAGTAATAGCAAAAGTAGCTGAGGCTGAAAGAGAAAAACAAGCAGTTATTACTAAGGCTGAAGGTGAAGTTGAAGCATCACAAAACTTAGCAAAAGCAGCTGAAACTATGTCAAAAGTTGATGGAGCATTACACCTAAGAACATTATCTACAATAAATGATGTTAGTAGCGATCAATCTAATACGGTAATATTTTGTTTACCTTTAGAAGTATTAGATGCTATGAAAAGAAATTCTGATAAGAAGTAGTTTAATACTACTTTTTTATTTGTATTATTTTTGATAGAATATAGATTATGAAAAGAGAAAAGTTAGATATAATATTTGAAGATAAATATATAATTGCTGTGAATAAGCCAGCTGGATTATTTACTATTAGTACAGATAAAGAAAAATATAAAACTTTATTTTATCAAGTATTTGAATATTTAAAGAAAAAAAACAAAAGTAATAAAGTATTTATCGTTCATAGATTAGATAAAGATACTAGTGGTTTAGTAGTATTTGCTAAAAGTGAAAGTATTAAAAGAAATTTGCAGGAAAATTGGGATAAAGTAATAAGAGAATATATTGCAGTAGTTAATGGTATAGTAGAAAAAAATAAAGGCATTATTGAATCTTATTTAAAAGAAACAAAAACATTATT
>JAZSOX010000041.1:0-10258 GCA_045537175.1 Bacilli bacterium | reverse complement strand
ACTTTCATCATATAATTTTATTTCTTTAGTTTCTCCAGATATATTAAATGTAGTTAATTCACCAAATATAGGCAAATTAAATTTAAAAAATAATCTGGTTTTATATAGTATGGTATTTCCATTTGGAGATTTTTTATCGCTAATTTTACATCCTTTTGAAGAACAATAATAACTTAAACAATAATAATATTCTTTTTTATTTGACGCTACTTTTTCATATGTAGTTTTATTTAAATCTGAAACTCCATAATCTCCTATTTCACAATTACCAGTTGTGTCATATCCACTATTACGTAAATAATTATTTATTATACTTAATGATTTTGTTGTTACACCTTCATATTTTTCAATTATTGATATCGTCTGATTCTTTAACTTATAAACTTTATTATATATGATAGCTACAGACAAAAAAGCTGCAAATAAGATTGTAAAAGCGAGTATTGCTTTAAATATAGTCGATGTTGTTATTGCTTGCTTCATAAAAATCTCCTATCCAAATAATACTTTAGTAGAACTATATATTTTAAAATTCATAATTTGTTTAAATACAGGAATATCTAATTGATAAAATACTACTACATCATAATATACCATTGATGGGAAATCATCGTTTGTAATTGTACACTTATCATTTTTACATTTATTGCTTAAGTCCGCATGAAAAGCATTTGATACATCATTTACTTTAATACAGTATGCAGCATCTTTAGTGACTTTTTTTCCATCACGATCATATCCAACCCACTCTGTACTAGGACAATCACCTGTTATTCTATATCCTGATTCTTTCAAATGATCTGCTATTTGCTTAGAAGTTGTGGCATCAATCTCATAATTACTACCGCTTCCATAAGCTGCTATATTACTATTTTGAATTATAGTAACTATTTCATCTTTAACACCAAAAGCTTTAGAATGATTTATAGTTAAGCACATAATGCCAGTAAATAGTAATATAAATAATACCACGATTTGAAACAATGATATTCCACCTAAAGCTTCTTTCATTTATTCACTTCCTATCCTTTATATAAACATTCAAAAGTCCTACTTGAATCATCTTTTGAATGACAAGTAACATATTCACACTTTCCAGAAGGACACCCATCACAAATGGCTTTACTACATTGTGAATTACGTTCAAAATTTGTTTTTACTACCGGCCATATTGTATAGTAAAAAAAGGCCATTAGAATCCCAATAGCCAGTATCACTACAACAGCGGCATTTAATTCTCCCGTTGCTTCTTTCATATTATAAATTTCTAACTACAACTTCTTACAGTTGTTTTTCCACTTTTAGCTTTATAAGTACATTGTGAATTTGTACCACTTTTAGCTGTATTTTTTGTACAAGTAATTGTAGAACCATCATCTAATGTAGTACTATATGCTGCTCCACCTGCTGAACTACAAGCTGAAGTTAAAGCCATACCTGTTTGAATTGTTGGCCAAATTACTAAATAAAAGAATGTTACTAATGCAGCAATTGCTACTATTGTAACAACTGTCATATTTAATTCACCAGTTGCTTCTTTCAAACAAATCTCCTCCTTTATTATATATTTCTATTATAACTAATAAACCAAAAAATAACAATATGCTTTTCAAAAAAAATAAAAGGTTATTCAAACCTTTTATAAATCCATCATTTGCATTACTGCAAGTACTAACAAAATCATAACACCAAAACCTGTTGACATGAGCATGCTCATAGTTTTGCTTTCCATTTTATCTAAACGATTTTTATATTTTGTCTCTCTTGCCTTTTGTTGTAAACTAGATATTGTTCTTGAAAACATTAACATTTGTTCTTGCTTTCTATCTTGGCTACCTAAACTTAAACGATATAAAAGACGCATCATACGCATTGAATCTCTTACTGGGTATTTTTTAGCAAAATTCATATAAGGTTCAATTGAATCATTACCTGAATTTATTTCATTAATCATTTCTTGAAGCCCATCTTTAAATATTTCTGGAGCATCTAAGACTGATTTACCAATTGCCACCGGAACTGTGTAGTGTTGAATTAAAATTTCAATACTTTTTAAGTAATGAGGTAACATACTATCTATATGAAATATATGACGTTTATAATATGATTTAATATCAAAATAATCTAATTTAAATATTATAAATCCTATAACAAAAGATATTAGTACTTTTAAAGCATCAATATCTTTTAAGAAAAAGAATAGACATATTACTATTACAGTTAGACCATTTCTTATTCTTTTTATAAATATATTATCTGGATTAACGCTATCTCCATATTTAGCTCTCACATAAAAGTCCCAATCGTCTTCTTTTAATTTTCTAAATAAATGAAAATTATCATTTATTAAATCTTTTATACTTAATTGACCATTATATGTCATTACTAAAAATATAAGTATGGCTATAAAAATAATCTCTAATTGCATTATTCAGCCCCCACATCTTCATTGTAATACTTTTCTCCAGTTATTAAAAAGTATACATTTATTATAATAATTGCATGAAGTATAAGTTGTACATACCACATTTCTAACAATTCAATATAATTATCTTTTCCTAACATAAATTCTACTACTATTACTAAAGCAAATAATACTAGTGCAAAAGTTAAGAATTTTTTATGGAAATTTTTACGATCCATTTGATCTCTATATACACCCTCAACTAAAGCATCGATATCAAGAGACATATTTTCTAAAGATTCACCAGCATCTTTTGCACCTTCTTTAGTTATTTGTAAAAATAATTGATGCATATTTTTTACCATATAATAAGGATATTTAGAATTGAAGTATTCAATTGATTCATCAATTGTACCATTTTTGTAAGACATATCAATCATTTTTTCAATATCTCCTAAAACTGGTTGTTCAATTATTCCTGAGTCTCTTACACCTTCTAAACTTTTTACAAAACTTTGAGTTGTATTAAATTCCATTATTACATTTGTGGTATATGTTTGAATTTGTTCAAATAGAAATTCACTATATACTCTTTGACATCTTAAATATGCAAGATATGGTACAAATGCTATAGCCACTAAAGCATAAATTACAGCCCATATTATACTATAAAAGTAAAAATACCCTACTATTGCAGCAGCACCACCTAATAATACTATTTGCGCTATATATTGTTTAGTAGTATATTCTTGACCTAATTCCTTAGTTTTTTCTCTAACTACTTTAAAAGAATATGGTGCATATTTATCGTATATTCCACCAATGACATAAATAACATTTTTTAGTGGATTTCCACCATTAGAACTACGATACATAATAACATATATGGACAATCCTAATAATATTAACAATTCTGGTAACGTTCTCATTTATGCACCTTCCTTTCTTTATAATGAATCAATTTCTTCTACTTCTTGAGCAGCCTCTGAAGGAACTACAAAATAATTATCTTTTAAAGTAACACCTTGACTACCTAAATAATCTTTTAAATATTTTGATGGATTATTAAATGTAATATTACCATCTAAATTTTTCTTATAAATTACATTAGCACCAGCAACATTTTCTTCGTCTACATAGAATTCACAAACTTCAACAATCTCTCTTTGGAATCTACCAAGTTCTTTACTCATATAACCTTTAACATGAATAGCAAGTTGAACATATCTATGAATTGATTTTAAGAATTGATCAATATCTTGATTTGTTTCAAGTAAGCTATACATACGCATTGGTACATTTCTAGCTCTATCTGAGTGAATTGTTGATAAAATATTATGTCCTGATGAAATTGAGTTACGTGCTGCAGTAACAGCTTCATCACTTCTTACCTCTGATAATAAAATCCATCTTGGATTCTGTCTCATACATGCTACTAGAACATCTGAATATCCTGCAATGTTATTTGTCTTCATTGCTACAATGTCTCTATGTGGAAATATTTTATCTAAGTGAAGTTCCAATGTATCTTCAATTGTAATAATTTTTTCATTTTCTTTAATGTGACTAGCTAAATATTTAACTAGTTCTGTTTTACCGCTACCAGTTTCTCCACTTACTATTATGTTACAATGTCCTTCAACACAAGTAAGTAAAAATTCTAGTAATTCTTCTGTAACATATTTTTCATTAATTAACTTTTCTTTATTTAATCTAATTTTTGCTGGAGTTTTTCTTATTGTACAAGCAATACCATTTGTAGCTATTGAATCATGTACAAAGTTTAAACGTAATTCAGCAGACTCAGCATCAAGTAATGGGTGAGCCATATTAAATGTTTTACCCATTACATTCGAACATTGAAAAGCTAATTTTTCAAGTAACGCATTATTTATTTCTGGTCTTTCGACTGCATATACACCTTTATCCAAAGTTTTTAAATGAATTTGACCATTATTACTATATGAAACGTCAGTTACATTATCATCATCTAAAAATTCTTTTAAAGGTCCAAAATCTATTTGAGAAAATATAGCATCATTCACTATTGACCCCTCCTTTTTATTCAGTAAGCGTTGCAGCTTTACTCATTATGAAATAATATAGTTCTTCACTACCAATTTGTGTTTCTCCAGGATTTGCTGTATAAGATGCACTTCTTGGTACTGGTGTAATATTAATTGAATATCCAGTTATTAATTTAGAAATGTTTAATAATTTATGATATTCTTCTGGTACTGCAAATAACAAGAACGCTGAATCTCCAGCTTCTGAGTCCCAGAATACATCTTTACCACTTGAATCTCTAACTGCTAATACTTCAATACTTTCAATTAATGGTCCATATAATACTTGATCATCATCATCTGTTGCAGACATATATAAATCAATATAATCTCCTGGCATAATTGAATTAGCATAAGTTGTTTCATTATCAACATTTAATGTAAACACTGTAAATCCTTCTGGTATATTATCATATAAAGAATTTTCAATATCTTTTTCTTCACATATTTGTGATTCATAGAAGAATCCATTAGCTGGAATGCTTGTACCAGTACAAATATATTTTCCGTCTAAGAATGCCATATCTGTTATAATATCGCTATCTTCTAGTGTAGATGTTGTTATTTCTTTATATTCAATATTATCACTTTCAATTTTTTTACCAGTATCTATTTTTTCTATAGCGTAAGGTATTTGAATTGTTGTTATCGCTTGATCTACACGATAATTATAAAAATACCATAATACTATAATACCTGCTAAAACAGCTAGTATTGTTACTGTATTCTTATTTCCTAAAAATCTTTTTATTGTTTCAACTAAATTTCCCATTTTATTCTTTCCTCCTATCTAGCTTGTTCTAATATAGCATCAATTCTACTTGACATATCAAAGGATTCTGGATCACTTGCTATAACAAATGTATTTGTACTACTTGTTATTTCTACACTAGCCTTTGGTGGTGATTCATAAATTCCTGTAAATACTATTTCGTATTTTGTAGTAAGTGAAGCAGTTTCAGCAAATCTTCTTAAGAAACTTTCAATAAATTTTTCTTTATTAATTTTTAACTCACCATATTCTCTATAATAAGCATAATCTACAGCATCTACCATAGCTGCTTCACTAATTTGTTTTACAGTATAATTATCTTCTGTACTATTAGAGGTAACATTTTGAATTAATAACATAATAATTACTACAAAAACACCTAATATAACTAACCAATATCCCCAATATGCTTCCTTCATAAAATGTTTCCTCCTTTCTTATTTCCAAGATGGTCCAATATTAACGTCTGTACCATATCCTTTTTTAGTATTGTTTATACTAAATCCATAAGCTGTTTTAATATTCCATTTACTACTATTTGCAAGTGTCCATGTAGTGAAATAACCATTTGATGGATTATAATTCTTTCTATCAGCTTCACTTAAAGGTCTTTCTATAGTAAATTCTATATTATCTTTAGTATCAGCATCAGTTAATAATTCATCAAGTAATTCACTATAACAGAATATGTTTTCATATGTTTTACCGTCTGCACTATTTTTATAATCATAGCATTTTAATGAATTATTTAAATATCCATAAGTATCTTCATATCTATCATTATATTCTCTTATTCTACTAATCATTGTACTATCCATAGTAACTTTCATAGCAAATTCTGCATCTGCGCCAGGATTATCAAAATCTATATCAAATATTGTTTCTCCTAAATCTTCAATTTCCTTAGTTGTTGCATATGCTTTTAATTCTAATCCAGTTTGAATATTATTTTCATTAAATTCCCAGTTTTTACCTAATTCTCTATCATTTGGATTTAAATCATCTGGTGTTATAGGTCTATAATTAATATCTGTATTATTGTTTGTATAAACACAATTATCACAATCTACTGGACAATCATTATCTGGACAATCAGGATTTTCACATCCATCAGGTTCACATTCTATTGGACAGTCAGGACAATTTACTTTATATGCACAATTGTATACACCATCTTCAAATGATGCTTTGCCATCGATATTCACTTCATATTTTAAAGCACCATCTGGGTAACATTTTGCATTTTCTTTTAATGTTGTAGAAACAACACTGTCCTCATCTCCCCAAATTCTTCCTAATTCTCCATTATTATAATATTCGCCTAAATTTTTAACTACTAAAGTATAATTATATACTCCTTGAGCTGTACCTAAACCAACAGGTAATTTATTAGTAAGTTCTTTTGAATTCTCAATGTCAGCTCCTGGTGATGCTACTGCAATAGATCCTGAAGGATATATTGTATAGAATTGCGTTGGTGTTATATAATTTCCACTAGCATTTATACTTTCTTTCATTCTTATTGTTTGACCAACTTTAATTGTTTGAGTTCCACATTTATAAGATGATCCATCTTTATAACATAAAAATTTATTTTCATCTTTAAGCAGTGAATCAGTTGTCCATCCTGTAGGACAGTTGTTATAAGCTTGATCACTTACGTTTGAACTACATCTTTGTACTGTTACACCAGATTTATTAACACTTCCATCTGTTGCTAAAATATCTGTATGTGCCTCATTCATATATGATTCCTCATACCAGAAATGAATTTCAGGTTCGAAATTATAACTCATTGTCCAATTACTACAACTATTATAATTTTTTAATATTGTATTAATAGAATTTATTTTTGAATTTAGTGTTGATGCTTTAGAGGTAACATCACTAGATTTGTATACTGCACCAATATCTGTACCATTATTAGAATAACAACTATAATGACCACAGTAACTGTTACCTTTACTTTCATATGTACATATTACCTTTCCGCCAGATATTCTACATGTTGTAGTAGTTTTATCATACTCTAAATCGGCTAAACTAGATAATGATGTTCCATCTGTATCATAAGCATTAAATGACCAAGAATATTTATAATTATAATAATCTTTAGCTGTATTACCAGAACACCAATCACATCTTTGTGACTGTGGTAAACATACTGGATTTGGATTTTCTTTTGTTGGCTTTGGACAAGGTTCACAATTATAATAATGTCCGTAATGTCTATCTCCATCTTGTGGATTATTTGTTATTAAATTACTACCATGGCTATTAACCGCTGCATTATATAATGCCCAATTATTATAAGCCTTTACTAATTCTTTTCTAGCATTTTCATAATCTGTTTCAAATAATGTTTTTTTAATTTCGCTAGTATAACATGTTTTTGTTCCCTTAATTGAAGCTTGAAGTGTAAAATATCTACCACTATTAGTTTCTTTATTTCCTGGTAAAGTAAAATGATAATCTTCTTTACACCATACACTACAATATTTATTACTTGCAAGATTTGTAGCTTGATATGTATTTCCATTTTGATCTGATTGACCAATTATACATTGTAATACATTCGCAGTAGATGATCCTGTACAAGTTTTTGAATCATAATCATGACCTTCACTTACACTAATATTACTTTCTGTATCACTACAAGCGGCATTAGATACATAAGCTTGACAATCTGCACATGTTTTATTGTACAGTTTATCCCACATATCACATGCATGTGAATCGTTTTCGTTAGTACATAAATTTTCCAAATCTGTACAATTTATTGTGTTTAATTCAATAGTTCCTTTAATATCAGCTTCCTGAGCTACATCGTCTGCATATAGCATGTAGAAATGTTGACAACTTGTATTAGAATAACATCCTGATGAATACATATCATATGCTTCTGTGCTGATTGATTCATCATAATATTTAACTTTTAATGTATATGGAATTTCTCCATAATCATATTTTGTTGAATCACTTTTAAATACAATTTTTACAATAATTTTGCCATTTCCATTTGTAGGTAGTAAATTCCCTGGAATTGTTTTACCGACTTCATTATTATTAACATAAAGTGTATAATCAACACCATAAGTTGTGCATTGTGGACAACTAAAGTCCATTTTAATGTATGCATCTTTTGATTTGAATTTTGTTGCAGTAAATACATATGTTAAAGCAGTTTCATATTTTGTTACACCATTCGCATCTGTTATTGTTGGAGATTTTTGTTTAGTTGGTTTATCATTCCATTTTAGTGTAGCTGCACCATTTTTCTTATAGTTAGCTGCAGCTTTTAAACCAAGTTTTACTAATCTTCTAGCTTCTTCTTCAATTGCTGTTGTTACATTAGTTCCAGAATCTACCAATGTCCAAGATGTTACTGTTGTAGCATTAGTATATTTATTTCTTACACTACCAACCGATTGTTTCAGTAGGCTTTGAATTTCTGTGTCATCTAACCATTTGTTTGCATAATAATGATGTGCTTTATTATTTGCTGTTGAATTTGAACCATTTGTATTTATATTTGGCCAAAGCATTTCGTAAGTTCTCAATGCTAGGTTTGTTGCTGTATATTCTTGATTTTTTTCAAGTTTTGTTGCGCCAGGATTTCTAGTACTATAACCATTTTTTAGTATTTCAACAATTCCAGCGTCATATGTCTTTCTTATTTCATTGCTTGTTGTGGTATCAAATACTACTTGTTTACATTTAAACTTTTCTCCATTATATGATTTACCAGCACTTATACCAGCATTACGACAATAACTAGAAAATGCTGATCCAGACGCATCTTTTAATGTATATAATGAGAAGTTGTAATTAATACCGGAATAATTCATGTTTACTCCAGTTCTACTCCAGAAATCTGATTGAGCATACATTACTATGTCATCACAATTTCTATCTGCTTTTACAATATTAATACCTACAAGAAGAGATATTAATAAAACATATAATTTAACTACTTTTTTCATAAACCTAATTCCCTCTGTTTCTTAGTTCTAATTCTTTGAATAACTATTGTTACACCTACTATAATTACAATACTACCTAGTATGTACCACTTATATTCGTTTAAGAAATTGAAAATTATATCTGTTATATTATCATTTGAAGGATTTTTTGGTTCTTCTCCAGAATCATTTATTTCTCCATTTTTGTAACTTTCTAATTGTTGAAAAAATTTCTCTTCGTCTATTTCAGAGAAAGTAACAAATTTTTGACACAAATAGAAATCCGGATTATCTTGACAAGTTTCAACATTATAATAAGTATTGTATCTTGGTGTTGTTAAATAGATTGTTTTATATTTTTCATCAGGACAACTAGTTTTATCTGTTGTGAACACTTGAATAGTAAAATTAGTTACATTATCAGCATAAGTCCATTTAAAATGTACTACTCCGTCTTTTGCATCTGACGAAGAAAAATATTTTTCTTCTTCCGTAACATTATTCTTAACTATTACATAAAATTCTTCTGTAATATTAAAAATCGAGATATCAAAAACCTCCATTGTTGAATCCATGTCTTCAAATTTTATAGTTTCTGTTACAACTTCATAACTTACTTTTATATTTGAAGCCTTTTGATTGATTGCTGTTTGTTCTTTGTAATCACAAATTGAAGCAGCGTAAACATTCGAATTATATAGAAAAACAATAAACAAAATCGCTAAAATTTTCTTCATTGAAAGTACACCTACTCTCTATTAAAGATTTTATCATAACCAATTTCTATTATCAAGTTAGATTGATTAGTTTTTTAAGTTGTGCTATATTAAAAATAGGTGAATTAATATGGACAAATTAAACAAATTGATAGAAGATATTTCGCGCATATTTAATTATGTAATGAAACAAGTTCTAATTATTTTAGGATACCTGCTTTTAGCATACGGATTACAAGTTTTTTTATTTAATGATAGATCCTCAAACAATTTAACTTTAGTAAATTTGAGCAATCTTTTTATAAATTTATTTATTTTAGTTATTTTTATTTTTATCT
>JAZSOX010000062.1:0-3411 GCA_045537175.1 Bacilli bacterium | reverse complement strand
GGTTTGGAGGAATAACCAGAACAGATAAATATCTTCATTATGGGTATATAAATGAAGAAGGTAAAGTAACCTTTGATGAAAAATACTTTGATTATGGAGAATATGAACTAACAGAAGAGACACCTAAAGTTAGCATTAAGACTAGTAAATCTGAAACAACTTATACATTTTATCTAACGAGAGAAATGTATGAAAATATAAACACTAGTCAAAAGTAAAGATAGATAGCAACCATTTTTATATAGAAATGGTTGCTATTCTATATATTATTTTTGTAATCGCTTTTACTGTAATTGTTGTAAGTTTGAGTGGAGGAGTTCAATAAGAATTAATCAGTTTTCAAAACAAAAGTAGCCTTACCAAAGGCTACTTTTGTTTTGAGATTTTAATAATACTAATATAAAACAAATCAAACTATTGAAATTATTCTGATTTCATATTATAATATTTACATAATTTTGCTGTTTGCGAAATGAAGGTTTTATATACATTTATTAGAGTTATTATTCTAATAAGCAAAGGTTTAATTTTATGAAAGGAGAAAAAATATGTTTATATCTTATATAAATAAGAAAAATAACCAGATAGAAACTCGGAACACCGATGGAGCAACAGAAAAAAATATTAAAGAGTTAGAAAGAAGGATGCCATATTTTTATTATTTATATGAAGAGGCTTTAAGGATACTTCAAGATGGTGATGTTTCAAACAGATATCGGACGGAATACAGACTTAAGAAAAATGGAAACAGAAGAAGGATTGATGTTCCAGATGAAGAGCTTATGAAATATCAAAAAGAAATGGTAGATATTTTTAATAACCATTTAGCACTTATATTTCCACAATCAGTTTATGGATATGTAAAAGGCAGAAGCGCTAAATCAATGGCAGAAGTACATAGAAATCAATATCAAGTAATTAAAATGGATATAAAAGATTTCTTTCCTAGTTGTACTTTGAACTTTATAATGGAATCAATGTCTACAGTATATCCATTTTGTTTGTTGGACAGAGAATTGATTGAAACTATATTAAAGCCTTGTATGATATTTTATAACGGACAATATAGACTTCCACAGGGAGCTCCTACGAGCCCAATCTTATCTAACATAGCTATGATTCCAATAGATTGTGAATTAGAATCAGGTTTATGCAGTCGTACTTACAATTATACTTATACTAGATTTGCAGATGACATCATCATATCTCATGGCGAGTTTAGATTTAGTTCTTCTATGAGTGCAGAAGAAAGGTTACTTCGTGTAATATTTGAAAATGAATGTGAAGAACCACCTAAGACTTTAGAAGAAAAATATGCTGAGATTAAAAAAATCGTTAGTAAAGTATTAAATGATATAGAGATTTGTCTGAATAATCATAATCCGAATTTTGCTATAAATGGTGAAAAAACAAAAGTTTTAAATACAGATTGTGGTAATGTTTGGATGCTTGGTGTTACTGTTGGTAAAGAGGTTAAGATAGGAAATCAAAGAAAACAAAGATTAAAGGCAACTTTATGGTCGTTTTTAAGTGATTGCAAAAATGGAAAACCTTGGTCAGAGACAGATACTAGGCAGATGTTAGGTATATTGGGATATGCAAAGTACATTGAACCGAACTTTGTTAATGAATTGATTGCAAAGTATGAACAAAAGACAGGAACAAAATTCCGAAAAGAAGTAAAGAAAATTTTATGTTTGTAGGAACAGCGGTATGGTTAACAATTAGTGGTTTTAAATCATAAGACTTTCTTTTAGAGAAAGCTGATTATTAACCTGGGTTAATGTTATTAACTCATAGAAAATTATAAGGTCTTGCGCGATTTTGCGCAAACGCAAAATCGCTTCGGAGAGCGTAACATAGATACAGCGGTCTTCGACGGCTATATCCTACAACATATTATTTTAGCCAAGGTATATAATTCATGTACCTTGGCTTTTTCTAAAATTTTTTTATAAGTCTTGAAAAAAACTAAAACTTATGTTAAAGTATTATCAAATAAATCGAATTATATTAAGGTAAACATTGGAGCATATTTTTGCAAACGTGTTTCTAAATGGTACCAAAATAAAAATATGGAATAAGAGATTTGCTTTTATTCCATATTTTCTATTTTGAAATTATAATATTTGCAGATAACAAGTTTATTAGGAAATTTTATTAAAATTATTGTAAAAAAAAGTGATTTGTGATATATAAAAATTAATAATATTAACGTGAAATTGCACGTAATAAAAGGAGATGATTTTTAAGATGTCAAAGACATTAAAAATGACTATATTATTAGTAATAATCGCTCTAGGATTTTTATTTTTAGGAACTGAGGTTAAGGCAGTTGAAGTGAATTCAAAAGATGCATTATTTCAAGCACTTGATACTCAAAATCAAACAGTAACTGATACAACAATAACATTAACAGCAGATATAGAAACAGATATTGTTGATTTTTGTGAATATGATTGGATTTTGGATTTAAATGGTCATACTTTAACAGCTATGGAATTCTATGTTAATGACGGATCATTAACTATAAATGATTCAAAAGGGAATGGAAAATTAAATTCAATGTTTACAATGATTTGTGAAGGAGCAACAGCTGTAATTAATAATGGAATATTTAGCAATGGAAATCTAGAACTTATAAATAATGAAGGAACTCTAACTATAAACAATGGAATATTTCACTCTATATGGAATCTTGGTACATTAACAATAAATGATGGTGAGTTTGCAAATATTGCATGCGATGAAGGAACATTAAATATTAATGGTGGTACATTTAAATCATATAAGTTTACACAAGAAGTAGATGGAGAAAAATTAGAATCTGAGTTTTTTTCAATGTTCAATATTAAAAGTGCAACAATTACCATAACAGGTGGAGAATTTAAAGCTGACGGAATAAAGGAAGCTCTAAGAATTTATGGTAATAATGAAAACGAGGTAAACAAAGATAGTATTAACGATATAATGGGACTGGGGTATGTAGCAGAATATAAATTAAATGAAGAAAACTGTAATTCATGGCAAATGTCATATAGTTCAATAAAAGTAATTGAAGATGAATTATTAAATAAAATCGCACCAAAGGGAATATGGGATTTTGGTGGTTTAAAACCTAAAGATTTCGTTTTAGCTAATGAAATGTTAACAAAACTTGTAATGGATGTTTTTGAACCATTAGGATATAGTGCTTATGCTTCTGTTTCTGGTAATGAGGAAAACTTTGACCCAGAAAAAATAACAATCTGTGTGTATAACGATAAAGGATTTGAAAAAGAATATCCTGTGTCAGTAAAATATTTACCAGAAAATTCAGAAAAAATAAGCATAGTTAAACCAGTATTAAACAAAATGAGACAATATAAAGATTATAGCAAACCATCAGTAGAAACTGCTTATGTGTTAGAA
>JAZSOX010000160.1:0-8474 GCA_045537175.1 Bacilli bacterium | reverse complement strand
TTACCACTTTCAAGTTTATTCAATATATGATTAATATTTTGGAATTTATTTTTTTCAAACATATATACTTTATGTTTGTTTTTTACATTCTTTGATATTTCAGATTCAAATAAATCCAAAATAGTATTTAAATTAGCATACTCTTTCACTTTTTATCCACTTATATACCATTTTACTTATTTGTTCTAATTCATTAGATTTAGCCATACATTGCTTTTCGTTTATATATTTCTTTTTATAAGCTCTTTCCAAATAAAAATCCAACATATTCAATTTGCCCAATATTTCAACTTGGATTGACCTTTTATTTTTTATTTCTTCTACATCATTGGCAATGTAAACTAACTCTAAAACTTTTAATGCATCTTTATATATTATATCTTTTGTTAAAAATTCTTTTTTAGGAAAATTAACTAACAGGGTTTCTAATCCTAAAATAAATTTTTTCATATTTTTTATTATTAAGAACTTTTCAGTGTGATATTGCATTCTCTATAACTTCAAGAACATAGTCAAGTTCTTTAGCATTTAACTCTCGTATTCTCTTTTCAATTTTATAAAATCTTTCTTCAATAGATAATTCACTTATACCTCTTTTTAAAATTGTCTTATAACTATTTAATTTCTTAAAGTCTTTCTCTGCAATTATTTTATCTTTTTCATAAACTATATATGATATTTCTTCATCTTCTAAAGCATTTATTACTTTATTAAAAGCAGTTTCAGGAAAACCAACGCCTCCTTTTTCTGCTACTATTTTATAGCCCATAAGGTAATGTAAAATTATCGCATCATCACCAAAAGAATTATAAAACTTGCCAGATTTCCTGAGTTCAATTAACTCTTTTTTTATTTTGACCACCTTTTTTACTTTCTATCTATTTTATCGCATGTCTCATAAATTCTATCCAAATTTATATTATTAAAACACCTCCTTTATCTTAATTAGATTATAACATATTCATATCTATTGCCAAATAAAATAATGGAGTCTTTAGGAATTTTCTTAAAAATAACCATCTCCATTTTTAATTCGGATAAAATATCCTAGATAATCTTTGTCCTCTATCTTCCCAAAAATATAGCCTTAGCCATACTATCATTCAAGTTATAGTGGGCTGGGCGAACCGCATTCGTATTAGTCAAATTATTCCTATTGACGTCACCGTCCGAATTCACATTCCACGCACGGTAATTACCGCTATTCAAACCGTAACGCGACTATTTATACAAGATTACCCAATTAAAATTATAATAGTTTTTTGATTTCTTTCAATTATATTGCATATTTTTTAATATCAAAATACTATATTAACCCAAAATCTATAATAATTATTACTCATAGTCTTTTTTTCTAAATCATATTTCTTACTTTAACAACAAAATAACGGAGTGCTAGGTTATTTCGTAAAATAAACCATCTCCGTTTTTTATTTGGAATAAATTCCTAGATAATCTTTGTCCTCTATCTTCCCAAGAATATAGCCTTAACCATATTATCATTCAAGTTATAGTGGGCTGGGCGAACCGCATTCGAATTGTTCAAATTATTGTTGTTGACATTACCGTTCGAATTCACATTCCACGCATTATAACTACTAGAGCCACCGTAACGCGTAAGTTCTTTAACAAGACTACCTATGTCTATTATATAACATTTTTAAAAAACACTCATTGTAAACAATGAGTGTTTATGTATTTATCGCCTGGGCGCCAATTGCCACCCTGGGCGATTTTTAAATCTTCTAACTTATCATAAACGGATCTGCTATCGTTCCTGTTCCACCTGTTATTTCTACTGAGGATTCAAGATAGAAGACTGGGCGAACCGCATACGAATTAGTCAAACTACCCCAGTCGACTTTACCGTTCGAATCCACACGCCACGCATTATAACGACTACTGCTGGAATTATAACCGTAACGCGACATTGTCCATTCGGTTGAGCCTAAGAATATCCATGCTGTTTTAGCATTACTATAACTTCCCGGTGCTCCTCCAACTGCATATGCATAATAATAATCATGTATATACATTAAACTTACTTTTGCTGATACAACATTTGTCCATGCATTTTCTGTTGCATATATTGTTTCACCTTTGTATGATCCATTACTTGTTGTATCTCCATATTTCCATTCTGTCCATGCTACCTTATTATACCATGTGGTATTTTTAGCCATATAATCATAAGTTGTACTATCTATAAATATTGGAGTTATATTATCTGGATCTGTTCCATTTAATTTTTTAAACAAATCACTATCTGGCCAAGCTGTATTATCGTTATAGTTATTATGCCATGCATTTGAACTAATTGATGTATTTTTTATCAATTTCATTTGGCCATTTTCTTTTATTCCTATTATTCTATACATATATTTATTTTTATTATTTAAACAATCTGTTTGATTATCGGTTCCAAAACATATGTAATTCATTACATCATTACCTTGGTATCTATACATTCCACCTTCTAGTATTGTACCTAAACCAGATGCCTTAGTTGAATAAGTGTTTGTAACAACTTCTGACTTATTTCCTGCAACATCTTCAACATATACACTAACTTCATAATCACTACCATGACCTAAAGCTTTAAATGTATAATTATTTGCCGGGCTAGCAACATACTCTCCATCACCAATTTTATAATAATATGATTTTATTCCCCCACCTACATCTGTTGCAGAAACTGATACAGAAATATAGTCGAAACTATAAGCAGTATTTGTTACACCATTTACAACAGGCACTGAAGAATCTACAGTAATTCTATCATAAACTTTTTTGGATAAGGCCCCATCTTCATCCTTTAAATATGCATAAATTATTTTTGTACCATCTCCAGCTGGTAATGTATAATTTTCTATTGTTGGTTTAGCAGAAACAGTATTCCATGAACAATTTTCAGTTCCAACAGTTTCAGTTATACAATATTCAACTACATCCGTTGCATCCCAATTTAAATATATTGAAGTATCTGATGAAGATGAATACGGAGGATTTCCAGCACCTCCTAAATAGAAAGTAAATGCCATATCATAACTAAAATATAAATAACAATAAGCAGTGGAATTTGTAGTTAACGTTGCCATGTGCGTTGTATTATCAAATACTAATGCTCCATCTATTGTATTACCATCAGCATCAATGCACCCAGATCTTGCAGCATTAAATACCATATCTGTTGGCCAGGTATCTAAATCACTTTTTAAATAAGTCCCATCTTCTTGTTCAATCATAAAAGCAAATAAACTATCATTTTCTATTGGTTTACCAGCAGTTAAATTAACTTCATCCAAAATCATCTCTTTATTGCCAAATGACTTATACGATAAATAGACAAATATACTTTCAATTATTACTAAGCATATTATTGCTATGTTATAAAATCTTATTTTTCTTTTATTTTTCATATTAACTCTCCTTCTCTAACACTTTTAATAAATTACTTTAAATCAAGATATACATAACAGACTCCTACACTATCACTATCAACAACCAATTTTCCATTTTCATAAGTAATTACTGCTGTTATTGGGTTACCATTGTTATCTTCACAATAACTTGTTTTATTAATAGACTTAACATATTCTTTATGCCCAGGTATAGATTGAACATTTAAATATGCACCACTATCTTCTTGCTCGACGTACACATTTACTACCAAATTGGTATTGATAACATTTTCAAAATATACATAACAAATATTCTTTTCAGTAGTAGAAACGGTTATTTCTCTTGTAGATGCATTGTAACTTAATGTAGTGTTTGCTGTTTCATCATCACATTTATATTCTAAATAACTATAACCATAAGCAGGAATTGAATTGGATAATAAATAACTTTTTTCATTATATTCGTAGCTACCTGCATAATTTTCTAACATAACGAATAATTTTATATCGGGGTCCATTTCCCTATCATAATAAAATTTACATACTGTTTTTGTTGTAGTATTAAGAATAATTTTATTACCATCAATTGTATAATCGGCATCACAAGTTGTCTTTTCTGTATTTAAAATATATCCGTAAGATGGTATACTTTTAATTAGATTATACCTACCAGAGTCGCTTTCAGCATAAACAATAACGTTTATGTCACCATCACCTGAAGCAAAGTCGCCAATCATTGTACCTAAAAACGAAAATGTTGAAGATGAATTGTAATATGCAGATACAAAGCTTACACCAAATATAGAAAAAATCATCATGAAAAATAGTATTATAGACAATACTAATTTTTTGCTTTTAAAATAATGTTTTATTTTTAAAATAGCCTTGTTCACTATCTAATTCCTACTTTCAAAAAATTACTCATTACCCCTACTATATTTAAATAATAAAACATTCAAAATTTAAAATAAATATGGCCAGAAACGATTTAAATCGGCATTTGCAACGTTTTATTTTTTTGACGCAGAAATCAAATAAAATGAATTTGGTGGTCAGCGAAAAATGATTAAAAGGATGAAGGAGATTCGTCAGACTAGCGACAAAAAACAAAAAGAAGTTGCTGAATATATGGGTATAAAACGTTCCACCTATGCAGTACTCGAAAATAATCATAATATTATACCTTTAAAAAGATTAAATGACTTCGCCAATTACTTCGATGTATCATTAGATTATGTTTTTGGACTTACTGATATAAAGCAGTATAAAAATTCACATCAACCAATTGATCGTGAAAAAACAAGACAAAGAATAAGACAAGTTCGTAAAGAAAATAATTATACACAAAGTAAACTTGCTAAATTTCTTAACACTTCCCCATCTGTATGGTGTGATTATGAAAGAGGCAGATATCTTGTGTCTACAACATTTATTTACCAATTTGCAAAAAAATTTAATGTATCTGTCGATTGGTTGCTTGGCAAAATTGACTAACGAATCTCAATTGAAGTGGTAGTAAAGTTCTATCACTTTTTTATTGACTTTTAGAGGGTTTTATGGTATCATAAAGCGCGTATTCACAAGAAAGGGGTTTTTATGAATAATATCATAGCCCATAAAGCTAAAAATATTATTCATAACTATACGTGGCGACTAGCGGATACAAAAGATTTTAGTAATCATAAGGGGGATTTAAAAATGAATGCTGAAACACTTAAAAAAATAGAAGATTATAGAACGGAATTAACAACAAAATTAAAAGAAGCTAAAGATGAAAGAAAAGCTTTACTTGACAAAGTTGCTAAAGGCGAAAGCTTATCAAGAAAAGACAATAACAGAAATCAAAAATTAGCTGAATTAATTGCAGAGTTAGAAAAGAAATTAGAACTTTTCAAAGAACTTGATTTATATAATGGCATTATTAAAGGATTTGAAGATTTATCAAATTCTAAATTATCTGTAGATGCTAAAAATAAAATTATCGCTTCTCTAATTGCTACATTTAAAAAATTAAATAAAGAAGCTGATAAAGAACTTGCTGAATTAACTGGTTTAACAGCTAAAGATTTAAAAGATTTAAGTGCAACAAAAGCTAAATTAGAAACTGAAATTAAAGATTTAGATAAAGAACTTAAATTAGCAGAAAAAAGAGGTTTTGATACAACAGCTATTCAAGAAGAAATTGACGAAAAGAAAGTTATTCTTGAACATATTGAAAATTATTTAAAAGGTCAAATAGATATCGCTCAACTTGAAGCAGATTTAAAACAACTTGCTAATAGCAAAACAAAAAAAGCAGACAAATTAGCTATCATTGCAAAATATCAACCAGACATTGAACAAGCAAAACATTCTGTGGAAGAAGATATTGTTATAGCAATGGAAGAAGATAAAAAAGTTGAAGAAGATAAAAAGAAAAAAAGAACTTTCTTAAAAGAAAGAACTAAAAAAGAAAAAGAAGAAAAAGATAATTTACTTAAAAAGCATTGGAAAAAAATAGTTGGAGTTATTTCAGCTGTAATTCTAATAATAGTTATTATGTTAATAGCTAAAAGTTGTAATAAACAAATTAACAATACTGTAAATGGAGATACAAAAGATCCATATGGTATTGAAGCTATGTATGAAAATGTAGATAAAGCAAAATTAAAAAAATTAGTAGAAAAAGGTTATGATGAATATACAGCAGTATTAATGCTTTATAATTTACCAAGTAATGTAATTGATACATTATTAGAAGTACCTTACATTGCAGCTGTTGAAGAATATGCTCAAGCTAAAGATTTAAATTTAAACTACATTGAAGATTATGAAGATGCAAGAATTAAATATGAAATTACAGCAAATAAAGCTGTTGATTATGTAAATCGTGCTTATCAAATTCAAGCTACTGGATTCTATCAAGATGCTACTATTAATGAAATAGTTGAAGTAATAATGGCTTTAGATAATAAAACATTATTTACAAAAAATAATGCAAACTTAGCACAATCATTCAATACATCATTTAATGGTGTTGTTGAACACGCATTATTTGGAACTACAACTGATGATGATATTAAAAAGTTAGATGCATTACAATATTTTGCAGCTGATAATTCTGATATGGATTTATTCTTAACAGAATTAGCTACTATAACAAAATCAGTAATGACTAATCCAGATGATGAAGAAGCTAAAAAAGTTGCTTATGAATATATAGCTACATTTGCTCTATCATTAAATGGATTTACTAATACAGATGAAGATGTTCCACTAGAACAACCATATAATACTAATGCACAAGTAAACGATTATTATGATTGGTATATGGCTTACAATTCATTTATAGCTCCATTATATCCAGTATATATAAACGATTCAAATTATCCACAATTTGAATACTTACAATATATTATGATTAGCGCTTTACAAGGTCCAGAATTTGAACAATTATGTGGACAAAGTCTTGAGTTAGGAGGTAACTAGGATGTATACAGAAGAACCAAAAAGAAGTATTGATTGGGGAAGCGTAATTAAAAAGGGACTATTAATATTAGTAGTTGCTGCAGTTATTTTCCTAATTATATGGTTATTCACAAGAAATAATTCAAATTCAATTAATGTAGATTATGGAAATGAATCTAATAATAATACTAATGTTACTGAAACATTAGAAAACTCAAACTCATATTCCGAAATTTTTATAAATAATTATAGATATTTCCATGATACTGCTAAAGAATATTTCTTAGTTAGTGAATTACCAGGTACTAATAAAACATTAAAATATACTTTACAAGAATTAATTGATAAAGGTTTAATTCTACCATTCTCATATGGTAATAGCACTTGTGATACTGAAGCAAGTTACGTTACTGTTAAAAATGATAACGGTGAATACACAATGACTACTACTCTAGTTTGTGGCAAAGAAGTTGCAAAAACTACTATTGAACTAGGATGTAATCAATTATGTACAAGTAATACTTGTGAACCAGTAAAAACTACTATTGAATATCAATATAAACAAGCATATAATGCTACTGAAACAATATATAGTTGCTCTAGTGGTTATACTAAAACTGGTAGTGGTTCAAATACTAAATGTGTTAAATCAAATAGTGAAACAATAAATGCTACAAAAAATGTAACATATAGTTGTCCAAAAGGATATACTAAAAATGGTACTAAATGTACTAAATCTACTACAGATACAATAGATGCTACTAAGAATACAACATATAGTTGTCCTAGTGGTTATACTAAAACTGGTAGTGGTTCAAATACTAAATGTTATAAAACTACTAATGAATCAGTAAATGCAAAATATAATACAACATATAGTTGTCCTAGTGGTTATACATTAAATGGTACTAAGTGTACAAAAACTACATCTAGTACTGATACTAAAAATGCTACTGCTAATACAACTTATAGTTGTTCAAGTGGTTATACATTAAGTGGTACTAAATGTACTAAAACTACATCTAGTACTGATACTAAAAATGCTACAGAAGCAAAAAAATATTATTGCGAAAACGGATACGCATTAAGTGGTACTAAATGTTATAAAACAACTAAAGAAACAACAAATCCAATTAAAACAACTACATATAGTTGTCCAAAAGGATATACTAAAAATGGAACTAAATGTACATCTGCAGGAAGTTCTACAATAAATGCTACAAAATCTACTACATATACATGTGCTAGTGGTTATACAAAAGCAGGAATTGGATCAAGTGCTAAATGTACTAAAGGTTCTACTACTTCAGTAGCAGCAACAAAATCAACAAAAACAGTAACTAAATATAAATATAAATGGAGTTCTGAAACTAGCCTAGAAGGTTGGGAAAGAACTGGAGAAACAAGAAAAGTTAGTTCAAAATAATGAACTAACTTTTTTTTATGTAAAGAAGATAATTTATATAAATCAAATAATTATATGCGTGATATAATTATTATAGGTGATATCTAATGAAAAGAAGAAGACTAAAAAAATGCATAATATATGGACTATTAATTGTTTTATTAATCATAATTGTTATAATATTAGTTAATATTTTTAATACTGGTTCCAAAAAATATTAT
>JAZSOX010000116.1:0-2347 GCA_045537175.1 Bacilli bacterium | reverse complement strand
TGTTATGGAAACTACTGAGTATTTAAGTAATATAAAAAATACTAATTTAATATCTAAACAGGAACAAAAAATATATATGATTTTACTTAATAAAAATAAAAATATAGTAAATGAAATAACGAGAAAATATTTAAGCATTTAAAAAAGGATAACTTTTAATTAGTTATCCTTTTTTGCTAGTTTATAAGCAACTTCATTAACAGGTCCGGCTCCTATAGTTATTATTAAATCGTTTGGTTTAACATTTTCTTTTAAGAATTCAACTATATTATCAAAAGAATCTATATAATGAACATTGTTATTAAATGGTTTAATTAAATTTACTAAATCTTCTTCTTTAACATTATAAATATTTATTTCTCTAGCTGGATAAATTGGAGCGATTATAACATTATCAAAGTTTTTTAGTACTTCAGCAAATTCTTCTAAATGTTCTTTTGTTCTTGAAAATGTATGTGATTGAAATACTGCCCAATTTTGATGACATTTAATACTCTTAGTTGAATTTAGAGTCGCGTTAATTTCAGTTGGGTGATGAGCATAATCATCATATACTAAAATATTTTCATTGCAAGTACCAATGAATTCAAATCTTCTTTCAACACCAATATATTCACTTAAACCCTTGATATTTGCTTCTTTACTGATATTATGCATTATACACATACAAGTAGTTGCTAGGGCATTATAAATATTATGATTACCTAAAACACATAATTTAACATGAATATATAATTCATTATTATAATAAATATCAAATTCTGGATGACCAAATTCATCATAGGAAATATTTTTTGCCATAACATTTGCTTCTTTGCTTATCCCATAAGTTAAGATTTCAATGTTATTAGGATAATTGATTGACATTGTATTTTCATCATCTTGATTTAAAACTAATTTACCATTATTTGGTAAAAGATTAGTAAATTTAGTAAAAGATTTTTTTACATTATCTATATTTCCAAAATAATCTAGATGATCATCATCAATATTTAATATAATTTCACTAGTTGGAAAGAATGATAAGAAACTATCAACAAATTCACAAGCTTCCATTATAAAGTATTCTTTTCCTCCAACATAATAATTAGATTTTATTTTAGGAAGAAATGCTCCAATTTGAATAGTTGGATTTTTATCACTATTTAAAAAACATGAAGCAACCATTCCAGTAGTAGTGCTTTTTCCATGTGTACCAGAAATGCATATTACATTATTATATTCTTTTGTTATAAGCCCTAAAAATTTTGCTCTTTCATACAATTCTTTGTTTAATTCACGTGCTTTTTTTAGTTCTTTGTTATCTTCACTTATCGCAGCAGTATAAACAACTATGTCAGCTTGTTCTACTAAAGTTGGATCTTCACCAATAGTAACTTTTATTCCTTTTTCACTAAGCATTTTAGTGGTTTTAGAAATTGTAGCATCGCTTCCTGTGATAATTGAACCAGTTTCGTGTAATATTTCTGCAATACCACTCATACTAATTCCGCCAATACCTATCAAGTGAATAACTTTATCTTTAAACATATTACTTCTCCTTTTATAAGTATATTATAATATTTATAAAATTATATAGCAATAAGCATTTAAATATTAGAATTAATTTTATTGACAAGAATTTACGTGTAAAGCGTAAAAAAAATTTATAATTCAAAATTCCTTTTAATCATTAATAAAAATGTTTTTTTTATAAAAAAATAAAATTGTTTGATTTACACAAAAAAATATTTTTGTGTTTTTTTGCTAAAAAAACATTGCAATTATATAACTCTTATATGTATAATGAAGATACCAAATAGAGTAGGAAGAGTTTTATGAAAGATAGTGTTTTTAATGAATTAGTTGTAGTTAAAAGAAGTGGTCAAAGAGTATCTTTTAATGCTCCTAAAATTGCACTTGCAATAAAAAATGCTTTTGAACAAACTCAAACTACAAATTACGAAAAACAAGTTAATTTAGTTTATAATAAAGTATTAAAATATATTAAAGAAAATTATAAAGACAGAAAAACAATAAACGTTGAAGATATTCAAGATATTATTGAAACGAATTTAAAAGAAAATAAATTTGACGATGTTTATAAAGCTTTTAATGAATATCGCTTAAGACGTGCAATTACAAGGAAAGCTTTTAATTTGAAGCAGCAACATAAATTTACAAAAGCTATAGAAAGAATTGTAAATTCTAGTGAAGATAATAAATATTTAAATAGTTATCCAGATGAAATATTATTAGACTTTAGTAAAACTATATCTTGTGAATATGCTAAGAATTATATACTGGATAATAAAATAGTAAGAGCACATGAAGAAGGAAATATTTATATACACAATTTAGATTACTT
>JAZSOX010000139.1:0-5086 GCA_045537175.1 Bacilli bacterium | reverse complement strand
CATTATTATATCATTTTCTTTTATACTATTAATATCTGATAAAGACGCTTTTAATGTTCCATAATTATTTTGTGTTTGTAAATATTTTTTGTAATTAAACCTAAAATTTATTAAACTATTTCCGGGCAAAATTAAATCTATATTATCTGAATTTTCATACACTAAGTAATCATCTACCGAAACATTTTTTGCGATTACCCTTAAATAATCTTTGTTTACTGTAATAAAATCTTTATCTTCTATATTTAAAGTTGCAAATATTGAAGAGACTGAATAAAAAATAAACATTCCAGACAAGAAGAAACCACCAAGTAGTATTTTTTTCAGAATTGGATAATCGAGTATTTTTTTAAAACCATACGAAATAAATGAACAAAGTTTAAATATACTACTATACTTTGGTTTAAAATTATTATCGGAAACATTTTCAATGTCAAATGCATTTTCTTTTATGTCAATATTTTTTATTTCCTTATAATAATCATCTATAAGTTCAATATTAGAATTATTTTCTACAACTTCTATTTTATGTTCGTTCTTTGTTTCAATATAAATATTACCATTTTTAAATACTACATTAATATCTAAATCTTCATTATTGTTTCTATATATATTAATATTGATGTTGTCATTTTCTATTTTTTTAATATCCTTATAGTCTTTTAAATATATTCTGTTTTCGATTTCATAATTTAATGCACCGGCAAAATCATTTTTATAGTCCTTTATGACTTTACCATCAACAAGTTCAATAATTCTGTCAGCATAAAATCTAGCTAATTCTTCTTCATGAGTAACCAAGATAACTAAATACTTGGAAGAAATACTTTTTATGATATTCATTATTTCTAAACTATTTTTGCTATCCAAATTGCCTGTTGGTTCATCTGCTAATATTATTTTTGGATTTTTAACTAATGCCCTAGCTATTCCTACTCTTTGTCTTTCTCCACCTGATAACATACTAACTGGCCTGTTTTTATAACGAACCATTTTTACTTTTTCTAAAGTATACAATACTCTTTTTTCTATTTCTTCTTCGTTTTTTATACCAATTATTTTTAAAGCTAAAGCGACATTTTCAAATACAGTCATACTTTCCACTAATTTGTAATCTTGAAAAATATATCCAATGTTTAAATTACGTATTTCATCTACCTTATAACTGCTTTTTCTAGTAATTCTTTTTCCATCTACAAATATATTACCAGAATTCACTTTATCAAGGCCACCTATTGTATTTAAAATCGTAGTTTTACCACAACCCGAAGGACCTAAAAGTGCAATTAAACCTGATTTAGAAAAATCTATACTAGTATCATTTATAACATGAATTTGATTTTTTTTGAATCTATTAAAATATTTGTTTACTCTATCTAACTTAATCATCTTTATACCCCACTCCCATATGTCTTAATTATCGAATCTTTAAATATCTTTCTACCATATCTAAGAGATATTAATATAGATAGTAAAATTAGTATTAAATAAACCAGTACATATTCAACAACCCCAACATATTTTGCTAATTCTTTAAAGTATTCAAAATGAATAACTTCCTTATTTATTAAATATATGATAAACAAGAAAAATGAATATGCAATTGTAGCATGACATACTAATTCTTTCATTAGGATATTTATACATACTTTTTTTGTACTTCCCAAAGTTCTTAAAGTTGCATAATAACTATTTCTAGATTTATAGATTATTCTTATTATAAAATACGAAATAAAAAATAAGGCAATAACTAATACTATTGTAACAACCAGTTTAAATATTTTTAATATTTGCATTACTAATGCTGCATCATCATGTTTAGCATCTCTTAACGCTAATATTTCAAACCCCAAATTATTTAAACTTTCAATTGTTTTATTTAAATCTTTTATTTCTTTAACAAAAACGCTACTTTGATAATTTCCTTTATTAAATAATTTATCATAATCTTTTTTGTTCATAAAAATACTATCATATATTTCGTTATAATCTAAATTTAATAATTTTTTAGTATTTTCACTATTGTAAATATTTCCTACTTTTAAAGTTATTGTATCTTCGTAATATATATTATTTACATTTATTACTATTTCTTTATTCTGACAATTATAATCCTTACACAAACTATTCATTGTATCTTTTAAATAAACTTCTCCTTCGTTTATTCTATCACTTACTACTATATCAAAATAAAATCCATTTTTATTATTTATAACATAGTCATTTAGTTTATATGTAACGTTAGAATAATCTTCGTTTAATGAACTAACAATGTCTTTTAAAAGATTGTCACTTAAATAGAAGTCATAATCGTATTCATAACTACCATCGCCATAAATAATTCCAACAATTTTAATATTATTTGTATACTTAGGCATGTTTTCAATGCTAAATTTACTATTCAATATATCATTTTGTAATTCTGAAATATACCAGCTATCTTTACTACCTGAAATTACTATCTCATTATCGTTCTTTGGAAGTCTGCCTACATCTACTTCAGTAAGTTTATCAATATTTATTTTACCGCCCATAAACAAATTGTTATTATTTACATAAATTATATAATCATTTATTAAATCTTCTTTTACTATTTTATCTATGTTATCTAGCTCACTAATTCTTTTATAATCTTTAGCTGTAAATAAACTTTTATCGCTTTTAGTAACAACTATTCTTTTATCGCTAGAATTATAAAAATATTCACTATAACTTGTTAATGATTCTTCATTTTCTGCCATTTGAAATGCTGAATAATTGCTAATTAAAGTAATTGTAATTAACATAAATATCACAAACATTAAAATAAATTTAATAGGAATATTAAACGTATTTCTTATTCCTAATCTTAATTTACTGAACAAAGTAATATTTTTAACTGTTTTAGCTTCCAATTTATCATCTAAATTAATCTTTTCTACAACTTTATTTTCTAATATTTTTCCATCATGCATACGAATAAGTCTAGTAGCGTATTCTTCAATTTCTTTTTTATTGTGAGTTACTACAATGACTAATTTATCTTTTGATATATTATGTAATAATTTTAAAATTTCACTAGATGATTTACTATCTAAAGATCCAGTTGGCTCATCTGCAACTATTATAGGAGTGTCATTTGCAAGTGCTCTTGCTATTGCTACCCTTTGTTTTTGACCACCAGATAATTTTGAAGTAACAGTATTACGATATTTTTTTAGTCCAACTTTGTCTATTAATGTATCTACAAATTTTTTTACTTCTTTTCTATTTTTTCCGTTCATAAGAAGTGCTAATTCTATATTTTCATAAACGGTATAACTATTTACTAAATTAAAATTTTGGAAAATATTACTTACAAATTTTCTTCTGTATTCTAAAAAGTTTTCTTCCGTATAATGACTAGTTTCTTCACCATTTATATACATTTCTCCATCTTCATAAGTATCAAGCCCTGATAATACATTTAACAATGTAGATTTACCAGAACCAGATTCACCAGTAATTACTACAAATTCTCCAACATAAAGTTCTAAATTAACTTTCGTAAAACCTGCTGCTACTACACCATCTTTATAATAGTATTTTGAAACATTTTTTAATTTTAACATATTTCGCCTCTTTTCAGTTTAATTATATAGCAAGATTATTACTTGTACTATATATTTTCAGTTTCTTTACATATAATCTCGGTTGCAAATATAAGTTTTTGAATTAATATGACTTATTTGGCTACGCCTCCAAAATTATTTGATACGCATCACTTTCTTCGCTTAAGTCTACATTAAATAACTTTTAAATATATTTATCAACACTTTCGACAAATGTTGTCAAAATAAACAAAAAAGAAACCTATTGGTTTCTTATAAAGTATATATATATATTGCTAAGAAGAAAAACAAACTTGCTAGCAAACAGAAAATGTGAAATATAGAATGCATGTATTTTCTTTTTTTACCAACTCCATAGAGAACTGCTCCTATTGTATAAGTAATACCACCTAATAAAGTTAATAATATGCCAATGTGATTCATATTTTCCCATAAACTTTTAAAACTAAATATAATACACCATCCCATAGATAGATATAAAATCATTGATATCGTTTTAAATTTTTTTAAATCAATTGAATTTAATATAATACCTATGATAGCGAGTCCCCATACAATCCCAAACATAGTCCACCCTAATTTTAGAGGTAATACTAATAATACCATCGGAGTATAAGTTCCTGCAATAAGCAAGAAAATTGAACAATGATCGAATATTCTAAATATTCTTTTCGCATTATTGGGCTTTAACGAATGATATAAACATGACATTAAGTATAATAGAATAGATGTTATTCCGTAAAATAAAACAGAAAATAATTCAAGTCCTGTATTCGCTTTTAAAATGCACAATATTAATGCTGCTACTGATAATAATACTCCTAACCCATGAGATATTGCATTAACTAATTCTTCTCCTAACTTGTATTTCGGTAAATCTATTTTTTTGTTAAGTTTGCTATAATCCTTTTTATATTCTTTAATTAAAGTATATAAATCTCCTAAACTATTTATACAAATTGCAAAGTTTTCCTCAACATTATCAGTAATGTTTTTGACATCTTCGCTTTTCTCTAATAAGTCATTCATTATTTCGTTTTTTAACTCATCCATTTCAGGTGTCTTTTTCACTTTTCTAAATATCTTATTTAAATAATTTTCAAATTTATCTTTCATTGTCATCACCCAATAGTAAGTTATCTAATATATCTCTATTATTTAACCATTCTTTTTTCTTTGTATCTAAATATTTCTTTCCTTCTTTAGTAATTTTATAATATTTTCTTCTAGCCACACTATTATTATCACTCCAATAAGATTCAATTAATTTTTCTTTTTCCATCCTTTTAAAAGCTAAATAAATTGTAGCATCTTTAATATCCATTTTATTATTTGTTTTCTCAATTATATTCCTTGATATCTTATAACCATAAGAATCATTTTCTAATAATACATTTAATATAATTGCATCAGTAAACCCTCTTAATATTTCTGCATTCATATTAATCTCCTTTATATATATAATGACATTACATATATATTATCATACTGATTAT
>JAZSOX010000118.1:0-3087 GCA_045537175.1 Bacilli bacterium | reverse complement strand
GGAGTTAATGGAAAGATAGAGTTAGAACTTTCAAATAATAATTTATATGTTAAAGTAAATAATGAAGTGTTAGAAACTATTGAAGTTAAGTAAAAAATTTGCTAAAATAAAGAAAATTCATATTATGAAGTTGAGGAATATATTTAGAGTATTTCAAAGAGAGTTAGTGGTTGGTGTAAACTAATAAAGAAATTATATATTTGTTGCAATGGAGTATGAAAGCAGAAATGCGTTATAATTTAAAGAAAAAAATAAGGTGGTACCGCGGTTAATTTCGCCCTTTGGTATTGCCTTTTTTATTTTGGAGAAAGAAGGATTAAAATGTTAGACAAAAAGTATAATCATCTAGAAGTAGAAGAAAACAGATATCAAAACTGGATGAACAACAAATATTTTGAATGTGGAGATACATCAAAGAAACCATATTCAATAGTAATACCCCCACCAAATGTTACCGGTAAATTACATTTGGGACATGCTTGGGATACAGCGTTACAAGATATCATTATTCGTTTTAAAAGAATGCAAGGATATGATTGTTTGTGGCTACCTGGAACAGACCATGCTGCAATAGCTACAGAAGCTAAAGTTGTTAATAGATTAAAAGAACAAGGAATAAATAAGTATGAGTTAGGTAGAGATGGCTTCTTAAAAGAGTGTTTTAAATGGACTGACGAACATAAAGATATTATCCATGCTCAATGGGCTAAACTTGGATTATCAGTAGATTTAACTAAAGAAAGATTTACTTTAGATGAAGGTTTATCTGAAGCAGTAAGACATGTGTTTGTTGACTTGTACAACAAAGGTTTAATTTATCAAGGTGAAAAAATAATTAACTGGGACCCAGTAGCAAAAACAGCTTTATCAAACGAAGAAGTTATATATAAAGATACCCCAGGGGCATTTTATCACATTAAATATTATTTAGAAGATAGCGATAAATATTTGCGTGTTGCAACTACAAGACCAGAAACATTATTTGGAGATACAGCAGTTGCAGTTAATCCTGAGGATGAAAGATATAAAGATTTAATTGGTAAAAATGTAGTTCTTCCAATAGTAGGAAAATTAATTCCAATAGTAGCAGATGAACATGCTGATCCAGAATTTGGAACTGGCGTTGTTAAAATAACTCCTGCACATGATCCTAATGACTTCGAAGTAGGTAATAGACATAATTTAGAAAGAATCAAAGTTCTAAATGAAGATGGAACTATGAATGAATTTGCTGGTATCTATAATGGACTTGATAGATTTGAATGTCGTGAAAGATTAATTGAAGATTTGAAAAAACAAGATTTATTAATTGAAATTGAAGAAATTACTCACTCTGTTGGGCATTCTGAAAGAACAGACGCAATGGTTGAACCATATCTTTCTAAACAATGGTTTGTTAATATGGAAGGACTATCTAAAAGGGTAATTGAAAATCAAAAAGATAAAGATAATAAAGTTAATTTTGTTCCAGAAAGATTTGAAAAGATAATGAATAATTGGATGAGCGATTGTCATGATTGGTGTATTTCAAGACAACTTTGGTGGGGACATCAAATACCAGCTTGGTATAAAGATGGAGAAGTATATGTTGGTATGACTGCTCCAGAAGGTGATGGTTGGGTACAAGATGAAGATGTACTTGATACTTGGTTCTCATCAGCATTATGGCCTTTTTCGACAATGGGGTGGCCAAATAATACAGAACTTTATGACAGATATTTTCCAACTAATACATTAGTAACAGGATATGATATTATTTTCTTCTGGGTATGCCGTATGACTTTCCAAAGTTTACAATTTACAGACAAACGCCCATTTGAACATTGTTTAATTCATGGTTTAATTCGTGATAAACAAGGAAGAAAAATGAGTAAATCGTTAGGTAATGGTGTGGATCCAATGGATATGATTGATGAATATGGAGCAGATGCCCTAAGATATTACTTAACTACATCTAGTGCACCAGGTATGGATTTAAGATTTGATGAAGAAAAACTTAAATCTACATGGAATTTTATTAATAAATTATGGAATGCCTCAAGATTTGTATTAATGAATATTGAAGATACTAAAGAAATAAGATTAGAAAACTTGGGTAAAGCAGATAAATGGATATTAACTAGATTAAATAAAACTATTGAAGAAGTAACTAAATGTATGGAAAAATTTGAATTTAATAATGTTAATGCAGCAATATACTCATTTGTGTGGAATGATTTCTGTGATAATTACATTGAAATGGCTAAATTTAATATAGGAGAAGAAGCTACTAAGAGTACACTTTTATATACCCTTTCTTGTATATTAAAAATGTTACATCCATTTATGCCATACGTTACTGATGCTATTTATGAATACTTACCTGTAAAAGAAGAAAATATTATGATAAGTAGTTATCCAGCATATGATGAAAAATTAGTGTTTAGTAATGAAGAAATTGAAGTTGATGAAATAATTGAATTTATTAAAAATTTCCGTAATACATTAAAAGAAAATAATATTACATCTAAATACAATGTAATGATTAATTTTGATGAAGAAATAATTATTAAAACATTAAAATTACAAGAAAAAATTATTAAAGAAGAATTAAATATTACTTCATTTAAAGTAAGTACTAAAACTAAAGAAGCTGTAATTTATTACGAAAAAGAAATAACTGAAGAGGATATATTACTTAAAGAAAAACAAATTGAAGAATTAAAAAATTCAATTAAAAAAAGAGAAGCATTACTTGGAAATGAAAATTTCGTAAGTAAAGCACCAGCAGCTTTAGTAGAAAAAGAAAAGAATAAGTTAGAAGAAGAAAAGGTTGAATTAGAAAAATTACTATCATAAGAAAGGGCATAAATGATAACACAAGAAAAACTTACACAACTTTATGAAAAAGCAGTAATTAATAGAAAAATTAAAACAAAAGAATTAAATGAGTTAGGATTTAATAGTTCAGATATAACTAAGTTATTGGACACAGGAAAGTTAGTACGATTAGAAAGAGGAATATACGAATTTATAGATTTAAACGATTTATACGAATATGGATTCCAATATTTTCTTTCTAAAGACTATGAAAAAGCAAATCAAGTA
>JAZSOX010000042.1:0-2565 GCA_045537175.1 Bacilli bacterium | reverse complement strand
TGTTTAAGAAATATATATATTCATCACCAAATGTATTAATTTTTTGTTTTTCTTCCTCTCCTATTGTTTCCCATCCGCATTTTTTGTTGTTAAACAATCTCTCTTTTAAGCTTTCGTATTCTGACATAGTTTTCTCCTTTCATTTGTTTTTACAAGGTTTGAGGAATGTCTTCACAAAATTTAAGGGACACACCTCAGTACAAGGGTATTCCTCATAGATTGAGGTATGTCCCTCGTTTTTATAGATTATATCACAAGCTTTTTTTTCATACAATATCTTCCAGCAATATTTATTATATCAATTTTTGATTTTTATATACAAGAAAGTGAAACAAAAGGGGTCTGTCCCCTTTCGTTTCACTTCATAAGAAAAGACTCCGGCGTTATAACCGGAGTCTAGTTTTGGAGTTAGCTCAATTCATATTGGAGCTTAATACAATCTGCAATTTTGGCAATAAATTCTGAATTTGTGGGCTTTAAATTTGCCCTTTTCTTAAAATACTTGCTTAATACTTCAGGATTTGCATTCTTCCAAGAATTCTCAATTGCATGCCTTATAGCACGTTCTACCCGAACTGCTGTCGTATCAAAGGTTTTTGCAATTTCAGGGTATAACTCTTTTGTTATACCTTTAATGTTTCTCTTTATGCTATATAGTATAGCGTATCGGATATATGCATACCCTTTTATATTAGCCGCAAAGCTAAACTCATCCATCACTTCTGTGATTATGCTGATAAGTTCTTCCTCTGAAGAAATTTGCTTTCTTTCCGTCACAGTTTCTTCATTCACCTGAATAGAAGTTGTTGAAACAAGCACTTTAAGAATTTCTTCAGTTGAACATCCTTCTTCTTTTGCCTTCTGAATCGCTACCCGCAAATTCTCCTTTGTTGTCTTAGTCATTTACTTTTCCTCCAAAAAAATATTTAGTCAAGCCATAAGCTTGCTATATATATTATATCGTATTTTACATAAAATGTCAATTTTGAAGTAAATTGCCGATGTATACAACAAAAATAATCAAAAGTTCTGCCCCTTTTATACGTGTAATGTAATTCTTCTTACCTATAAAATTAAATATCCATATTAGTAATGTTGAAATTATTAAAATAATTAAATTGTTTATAAATTCACTAGAAATTTTTAGTGGTATTATTGTTGCTCCTATTCCTAATATTAACAATAAATTAAAAATGCATGAACCGATTATATTTCCTACTGCTAAATTTTCATCTCCTTTTATAACAGCAATAATAGATGTTACTAGTTCTGGAAGCGATGTTCCAAATGCTATTATTGTTAGTCCAATTATATCTTCACTTAAATTTAAAAATCTAGCTATTGTTATTGAATTATCTACTACAAAATCTCCTCCATACTTCAATAGTATTATTCCTATAAAAACATATATGATTGATATTACTATCATGTTTTTTCTATTCGGACGAGCAATGCTCACCCCTACATTTTTTAGATTATATTTTTTGTTTGGATGAAAATTGCTCCTATGCTTTATTTGCATTATTATTGGATAGGAAAAATATATAATAAATAATATTAAAAGAATAGCTCCCTCAATTTTATCTATTGCAGATGAAATTCCCATTAATAATACAATAATTGTAACAAATAATGATATTGGTATATGTATATTTTTTGCTTGTTCATCTATTTTAATAGGTTTTATTACCGCAGTTAATCCTAAAACTAATAGTAAGTTACACAAGTTACTTCCAAGTGCATTTCCTATTATTAACTCTCCTGCTCCCTTATTTGCAGATGTTATTGTTATAATTAATTCTGGTGCAGATGTACCTATTGCTACTATAGTTAAACCTATTATGATTTCAGTAATATAAAATTTTTTAGCAATATTGCTTGCCCCTTTTACTAATAAATTTGCTCCTAAAATTAAAAAAGCAAAACCCAAAATCAAATAAAATACTTCTAAAAGCATGATTCCTCCAAATTCAATTTTAGATATTATACCCTTTTTTTTAAATCATATGAAAATGGAGAAAAAGAAAATAAAAAAGTAGACTAAAGGGCTTAAGTCCCCTTTAGTCTACTTTATGTGTTATTTTTTTAATACAATTTTTTTGATTAGTATTATTCCTGCTCCAAGCATTGCTACTGCACTTATTGTTATTATTACTATTTGCATTGGTGTTACTTTATCTTCTCCTGTTGGTTTTGTGATGATTATTGATTCTGCCCAGAATTCGTCTTGCTCATTGTCGCTTTCCATAGTCATGTCTGTGTCATCACTGTGTACATATCTTAAGTTTGCAGGTGTTGCCAACATATCTTTTCTTCCTGCTGCATTTGAGTATTGTAGTATTTCTGCTATGTTACTTTGTAAGTTAGCTCCTAAAGATCCTCCTGCTACTGTTGCAAGTGTTGTTTTTAATGTTATTGTTTTGCTCCAATCTGCTGTATCTGTTGTATAGTCAGTTATAATTTTTGGTGTTAGGTATTTGCTTGTTGTTGCATTTTTTACTACTGTGTCGATTTCAATTTCTTTTGTTCCTTCACCTTTATTTACACCATAAACATTTTCTTTGC
>JAZSOX010000046.1:0-6026 GCA_045537175.1 Bacilli bacterium | reverse complement strand
TTATCATTATTTAAAAGTATTGGGAAGTATTTGTTTTTCTTCTGCATCTTGATAGTTTTACTTCTTCATTATACAATTTAGATTCTTCATAAAAAGCATTTTTTAATTCTTTTAATGTTATCATATCCCAAATACTTTTATCACTTACACCTTTATATGAATGAAATTCTGTTAAAAAGCTAATAAAAGAATCAAAATCATTTTTATACAAATTAAATAAATATATCGCTAATGAATCGGAGATTATAAAGTCAATTTGCTTTTTAGAAACTTTTCTACCAGCTTTATTAATTAATTTGTTCGCGTCCAAATCATAATCACACATTTCTGAAATAAAATCTATATAATATTCAGACGAAATTTTTAATGAATCAAATAATTCTCTTTTTTGCAAAAGGAATAAATCTCCATATTCACTATCTTTATAATAATCCAAGAAAATTAATTCTAATAATCTAGGATAACATTCAACAAAACTACTATAATGCCATCCCATATTTCTTCTTATATCATTAAGCATTGCAAGCTCTATTCCATGCCCTAATTCATGAGGTAAAGTTTCTACAACATTTCTTCTTTTAAAATCTGTAATTATATATGTATCTGTTAAAGTTAAAAATGTATAACATCTTCCTTTGCCACCATCGCATTCTTGCTTATTTCGGGCAAAATGAAGTTTTCCATCAAGTATTTCTTCATATAGTTCATAATGTTCTCTATCAAACATCGCAAAAAATTCTCTAACCATTTCCAAATATTTTTCTTCAGAAATTCTTTTTTTTAAAGTTACTTTTGGATATGAATAAGGATATTTATCACTAGCATATGCTAAACTATATATAATTTCTTTAAATTTAAGGAGAGCTTCCATACTTTCTTGTTGAAAATCTCTATAAAATTTAGTAAAGTTTAAATCTCCTAATGATATTGCTTCTGATAAGTGATTATATTCAGTTGTATCAATGGTTTTTAAAATATCTAACAAAACATAACAATCCATCTTTAATTTTGATAAAAGTGGTTCTGTTTCTACCTCGGACATTCTTTTATTTAAAGTAATTAATGTATTTTCAATTCTATTTTTATCCCATGTCATAAAATCACCTCTTTTTTAGAAGCTACTATTATAACATAAAATAAAACAAAAAAGATAGCTAATTGCTATCCTTTTATAACTCTTTGACACTCAGTAATTGCAAACTTCAATTCTCCAACTACTTTTTTATTACCATTATTAGATTGATCATAATCACGATAATTTCTAAATATTAAGTTTATATCCCAACTATGTTCTGTTGTATCATTATTGTGTTCACTATTTGTAATAACTATGTCATTGATAGTAAACTTATTGTTTATATAATCATTTAAATCAATAGTATATGTTTTAGGTGTTAAGATACCATTTACCATTTCAAAACCAGTTAATCGTAACATTGCTTGATTTTTTAAAGTTCCATAAGTTCCATTACTCATTATGTATTTATTTTCAATTGTATTTTCTTTTGTAACAAAGCTTACACTATATTTACAATTAGTAGTATCTCCATTAGATTTAAGAGCAATTTTAGTTTTTTCTGTATTACTAGTAATTTCGATATACTCATTGTTTCCAACAGCGTTCTTACCTAATTGACTTGCTTTAACATCCAATGTTAAGTTTTCTGATGAAATTATAGTAAATAAAGCATCAACTACTCTATTTCCGTCTTCATCAAACCAATAATCAGCATCAATATTTAAATCAGGGCTACCATCACCATCTATATCAATATTTATGTCTGGGTATCCATCGCCATTTATGTCAATGTTTAAATCGGCTTTGCCGTTTTTATCAGAATCTGTATTTGTTTTATTTGTATCAGCTTTGCCATTTCCATCTTTATCAAGATTAACATCTGCTTTGCCATCACCATTTATATCAATGTTTAAATCGGCTTTTTTATTTCCATTTGTGTCTATATTAATATCAGCTTTTCCATCACCATCAATATCAATATTAATATCTGGATAACCATCATTGTTTGTATCTACATTTAAATCTAGTTTCTCATCACCATCAGAATCTGTATTTGTTTTATTTGTATCAGCTTTGCCGTCTCCATCTTTATCAACATTAACATCGGCTTTGCTATCTCCATTTATGTCAATGTTAAGATCGGCTTTGCCATTTCCATCTGTATCTATGTTGATATCAGCTTTGCCATCGCCATTAGTATCGATATTTAAATCTGACTTTCCGTCACCATCGGTATCAATATTCAAATCGGCTTTTCCATCGTTATTAGTATCAATATTTAAATCGGCTTTGCCATTTTTATCTTTATCGATATTAATATCGGCTATACCATCATCATTTGTATCGACATTTATATCAGGGATTCCATCGTTGTTTGAATCAATATTTAAATCCGCTTTGCCATCGCCATTTAGATCGATATTTATGTCTGGATAACCATCATTATTTGTATCCACATTTAAATCTGGTTTTCCATCACCATTTTTATCTCGATTTGTAAGATTTGAATCAGCTTCACCATCATTATTAGTATCTAAATTAACATCAGCTTTGCCATTTCCATCTATATCAATATTTAAATCTGCTACTTTATTTCCATCTGTATCTATATTTATGTCAGCAATACCATCGCCATTTAAATCTATATTTATGTCTGGGTATCCATCTTTATTTGTATCCACATTTAAATCTGGCTTTCCATCACCATCAGAGTCTATATTGGTTTTGTTTTTATCAGCTTTATTATCTTTATTTATATCAATATTAATATCAGCTTTGCCATCGCCGTTTATGTCAATATTTAAATCCGCTACTTTATTTCCATCAGTATCTATGTTGATATCAGCTTTGCCATCACCATTAGTATCGATATTTAAATCTGGTTTTCCATCACCATTTAAATCTATATTAACAATTGCAGTTTTACGATTTTTACTTATATTAATGTCTGGTACTCCATTACCATCAGTGTCTATATTAATGTCGGCAATACCATCACCATCTAAATCAATGTTTAAATCTGGAATACCATCGCCATCGTATCTAATACGATAATTTCCTTTACCATAATCAGAACCAAAACCAAAAATACTTTCAAAAGTAAAAGTTGATATCATTAATAATAACATTAACAACATAATTATTAACATTATTACTAATGAAAGTTCTTTTTTCTTTTTTAAATCTATACTATTACTATTCATAACCCACCTTAACTTTCAGCTACAGTAGTACTCTTAACATCTAATTTCAAATAAACTAATTTGCCAATTTCTGTTGTTGGAGTATCTTCAGATAGCCATACATAAACTCTAAATTCTCTTGTTGTAGCAGCGCCATTACTAAATTTACTTATTGTACTTCTTAATATAGGATAAACATTAGTTTCGCTTGCAGTTAATCCTGTTATCGGAGTGTTATAAACACCACTTCCAAAATCAACCCATGAATTATTATCAACATCAAATATACCAATTGTTAAATAATTCATTGCAATTAAATCATCAGTAGTTTTTCCACTAGGTAAATTATCATAACCAATTGTTACTGAAAAGTCTGCATCTAATGTTCCAGAATTTTTTAAAATTAATGTAGCATATGTACCTTCTGCACTATCAACTACAGAATTTGCGGCTGTTGGCAGGTCTGTTGATGCAGTTGGAAACAAATCTTCTGTACTCATTGCAGAAGATGTACTATCTATTACGACATCAAGTGTACCTGTAGAAATTTCTTGAATTGTTGACTGAGATTGCACCGAAAAAAACGCTGAATATGATACACTCAGTGTAACTAACGTAAGAACAAGAACTGATATAATAATTAGCTGAGTATCACGTTTAATCTCTTTTCCTAATCTCATCCTATGTCACCTTATTTTAAGTTTACCATAATATTTTTAATCAAACAACACCAAATTTTTTGTTTACATAGGTTTTACTACACTATTTATCAAAGTAATGTAAACAATAATGAAACAATAAAATATTTACAATTATAATGTTTTAATGCTATAATAACTGAGTTAAAAACGGGTGATATATATGGAAATTAGAAATGTTGCAATTATTGCACACGTAGACCATGGAAAAACTGCTATGGTAGATGAAATTATTAGATATGTTGGTACTTTTAGAGAAAATCAAGATTCTACTAGTTTTTCTATGGACTCAAATGATATTGAAAGAGAACGTGGAATTACAATCCTAGCTAAGACTACTTCAGTAATGTATAATGGAATCAAAATTAATATTCTTGATACTCCAGGGCATGCCGACTTTGGTGGCGAAGTTGAAAGAATAATGAAAATGGTTGATGGTGTTATTTTAGTAGTTGATGCTTATGAAGGTCCAATGCCTCAAACAAGATTTGTACTAAAAAAAGCTATTGATGCTGGTGTTAAACCAATTGTAGTTATAAATAAGGTTGATAAACCAACAGCAAGAATTAAAGACGTTGTTGATGAAGTTTTAGGATTATTTTTAGACTTAGGAGCTAATGATGAACAATTAGATTTTAAAGTTGCTTATACTAGTGCTTTAAATGGTACATCTAGTTTAGATAGTGATATTTCTACTCAAGAGAAAACATTTAAACATGTTTTAGATTTAATTGTAAATGAAATAAAGGCTCCATCTGGCGATGAATCTAAACCATTTCAATTTCAACCAGCATTACTTGATTACAATGACTATGTTGGAAGAATTGCAATCGGTCGTGTATTTAATGGAAAAGTTAAAGTTGGCCAAATGGTAAATTGTTTAAGATTAGATGGTACAGAAAAACAATTTAGAGTTCAAAAATTATATAGTTTTACTGCATTAGGACGTGAAGAAACAAATGAAGTTGAGGCTGGTAATATTTGTGCTATTGCTGGACTTGAAGATATTTCTGTTGGAGAAACTCTAACTGATATTAATAATCACGAAAAATTACCTATTATTCATATCGACGAACCAACATTACAAATGACATTTGGAGTTAATTCTTCTCCTTTTGCAGGTCAAGATGGCAAATTACTAACATCTCGTAAAATTGGTGAAAGATTAATTCGTGAAACCCAAAAGGATGTAAGTTTAAAAGTAGAACAATTAGATTCAGAAAATTTCTTAGTATCTGGTCGTGGTGAATTACATTTATCTATTTTAATAGAAAATATGAGACGTGAAGGTTATGAATTACAAGTTTCTAAACCTAAAGTTATCATAAAAGAAATCGATGGTATTAAATGTGAACCTTATGAAGATTTACAAATTGAAGTTGATGATGAATTTATGGGTGGCGTTATTGAAGAATTAAGTGCTCGTGGCGCTATTATGGAAAATATGACTCATATAGGCTCATTAACAAGACTTACTTACACAATACCATCTCGTGGATTAATTGGTTTCTCTACTAACTTTATGACTTTAACTAAAGGTTATGGAATTATGAATCACACATTTAAAGAATATGGTCCAGCTGCAACAGTAGATCTAGGAGAAAGAAAACTAGGTGTATTAGTATCTAGTGAAACTGGTAAAGCTACTGCATATAGTTTAGGGCAACTTGAAGATCGTGGAATTATGTTTGTTGAACCAAATGCTGAAGTTTATGAAGGTATGATTGTTGGTGAATGTAATCGTGATAATGACTTAGCAATAAATGTTGTTAAAGGTAAAGAACTTACTAACACAAGAGCTGCAGCTTCAGATAAAACTGTAGTACTAAAAAGACCAAGACTTATTACACTTGAATATGCTCTTGATTACATAAATCAAGATGAACTTGTTGAAGTTACACCAAATAATATTAGACTTAGAAAAGTTATTTTAAATACCGAATTAAGAAAAAAACATGACGCTAGAAAATAGTGTCATGTTTTTTATATATAATTGAGATATTTCTATCTTTAGTGTGATTATCTTTCCTATAAGAATAATAGAAATGATTATTACAAGATGTACATAAATTAGATATAAAAATATTTTCTTCTTTTAATCCTTTTTTTAACATTAAATATCTATTT
>JAZSOX010000037.1:0-13725 GCA_045537175.1 Bacilli bacterium | reverse complement strand
ACACTTCCAGGAGCATTTATTGGACCATATACATGGATATTACCAGGATTACAAATAAGAGGATTTGTACCAGCAGAAAAAAGACTATTTCCAAAAACAGAATACACAATGACAGATAACGAAAAAATAGAATTAAAATAGGATTAGGTTTTAATCTTGTAACACAAATGTAATATAAAAAGTATTGAAAAAATAAAAGATATAACTTATAATACACATAAGAGTGTAATAAAAACACAAAATAAAAAAACAAAAGAAAGAAAGGGGAAAAACAAATGCAAAAAATAAGAGGACAAAAAGGAATCACACTAATAGCATTAATAATTACAATATTGTTCTCTTATGACGAAATGATAAAATCAAGTAATAGCAAAGGTTTCCTCCTAGCAACAATTTAGTAAAAATAAAATTTTCACATATTTAAAAGATGAATTGTAAAAAATATAAATACAATTTCATCTTTTTTTGATTTTATAATAAAAAACAAAATTAATAATTAATAGAAGATGGAGAATTTAAATTTATGGAGAATAAAGAATTAAAAGAAAAATTTGTAGATGAAAGAACAGGAATTGAATATAGATTAGTTGGAGATTATTATATACCTAATATAACAATACCAAAAGCAAGAAGAACAGTAAATATAGGAAAGTATGGAAGATTAAAACTAAATTATATGAAGAAATATAAAATACCAGAATATACAGAAATGTTATTAACTAATGAATTAAAAAGTTATTTACTAGATATTGAAGATGAATGTAAAGAAAGATTAGAAGTTCTAATAAAACAAATGGCAGAAAAAGAAAATGTAACAGAAGAACTAAAAGCAAATAATCAAATGGAATGGGTGCAAAAGATGAATAATATAAAGAGTATAGCAGAAGAAATTGTTTTAAATGAAATTATTTATCAATGAAATATTAAATTGGTCAGATGTGTCTGACCAATTGGAAAATTTTGTATTTTAATATTTATATTATTGATAAATTAATTATAAAATGATATACTATGAAAAAATGAGAAAGGAACTAATAATGGATAATAAAGAATTAATAGAAAATAATATGCAAGAAGAATTTAAAGAAATTTTTAGTAATATAAAAGATGAAATATTAAATGCACAATATGATATATTTAAAGGTGCTAATGCTAGAATTTTAAGTATGTATTATACAATTGGAAAGACAATAGAGGATAATGCAAAATGGGGAAACAAATTTGTCAAAAATCTTTCAATTAGGCTTAAAATTGATTTTCCAAATATGACAGGATTTTCAATTACAAATTTAAAATATATGAGAAAATATTATTTAGAGTGTCAAAAAGATGAAATGTTAAGAGAATGGTCAGCAAAAATTCCGTGGTCGCATAATATTCTTATTTTAAGTAAAATTAAAGATGAAAAACAAAGACAATGGTATATAGAACAAACAGACTTAAACGGATGGGCTTATGATGTTTTAGCTTTTCAAATAAAAAGTGACCTTTATACAAGACAAGTTTTAGGAGATAAACCAAATAATTTTAAAAGAACATTAAAATCTCCACAAAGCGAATTAGCAAGAGATATGATGAAAGATCCATATATATTAGATTTATCTAATTTAAAAGAAAGTTATATTGAAACAGAATTAGAAAATGCAATGGTAGAAAGAATTAAAACTGTTTTATTAGAATTAGGAAATGGCTTTAGTTTTGTAGGAAATCAATATAGAATTGAAGTAGATGGAGACGAATATTTCATAGATATGCTTTTTTACCATACAAAATTGCATTGTTATATAGTTGTAGAATTAAAGAATACACAATATAAACCAGAATATGCTGGAAAGCTAAATTTTTATTTATCTGCAGTAGATGATTTACTAAAATCGGAAAGCGATAATCCAAGTATTGGAATTATATTATGTAGAGAAAAGAAAAAATTTTCAGTAGAATATTCTTTAAGGGATATAAATAAGCCAATAGGAGTTAGTTCTTATGAAGTTTCGAATATATTACCAAAAGATATTATGGAAGCATTACCAACAGAGGAAGATTTGAATTTGCATATAGATATAAGTGAAAATGAAGAGGATAATTAAAAATGAAATTGGTCAGACGCGTCTGACCAATTTCATTTTATAAAATATTTTAAATTCTAATTGTGCAACCGTGGTTGCACAATTTAAAAAATAGGAGCTGAATTAAATATCAGTTCCTATTTAAGTTTATCAAAATATTCATCAGTTAAGTCATTTACAGATATTCCAAAACATTTAGCAAAAGCACATAATTCAAAATCAACAATAGTTCTTTTGCCAACTTCTATATTATAAATAGCTTGTTTATGAATATCTATACCTAATAACATTAATTGGTCAGATAATTTTTGATATGACATATTATTCTTTTCACGATAATATCTTATTTTATTACCAACAACATTTAAATTACCATTAACTTTTCTAGAATTATTCATACATACTCCTTAAAATCTACAATTATTATTGATTTTACAATAAAATTTTGCTACAATATAAATACACGCGTTTATAAATGCAAGATATTAAATAGTATGAGCAAAATTATTAGGAGTTATAGATGAGAAATAAGAAAATTAAAAATAATGAAGAAAAAGCAGAAATGAAAAAATTATATAAGCAGATAAACAAACTTGTAAAAGACAAGAAAATAAAATTTAGTTTTTATAATAGTAATCGAGCAAAATTAGATTTATTACAACTATGTCATAATAAAGTTGATAATACAATAGAAATAGAATTTAGAGATGTAATGTCAGAATATATAGAAGAATTAAGAGAGATTATGAATAGAAAAGCTAAAGACTAATAGTTAATAAAAAATTGCTTTGAGTTTAGAAATAAATTCAAGGCGATTTTTTTATGGAAATTTTTTATCTACAACTTAAAGATATAAAACTATATAACTTTATAATAAAAAAGGCACTAAAGCGAAAATAAAACGAAACAAGAGAGGAGGGAGAGGGCAAATGTCAAATTTGAATTTAAAAGGTTTATGGATTCCAATAGAAATATTAACAGATACAAATTTAAGTGATAAAGAAAAATACATTTATTCTATTGTAATGTTTTTAAGCAAAGAAAATAATTATTGCTATTGTACCAATAGTAATATAAGTGAATTACTAAATATATCAATTACACAAGTTTCAAAGCTAGTAAATTCATTAAAGAAAAAAGGATATATTGATATAGAGATAAAATACAAAGACAATAGTAAAGAAATAGAAAGTAGAAAATTAATACCAAAGATGGATACCCCCTATTTAACAAAAGTTAAATACCCTCCCCAACAAAACTTCAATACCCCTATTGAAGAAAAGTTTAAAGATAATAAATATAATAATAAAATATATAATAAATATAATAATGACACACAGAATTTTAAGAAAACAAAAGCTAATTTTGAAGAAGGGGCATACGAAGGATTTAATTTTGATACATTATACGCAAATTACAATATGATGAAAGGAACATCATAGGAAATTGCTATATATAAAAATAATAAAAGTGGAGATTTAATAAAAAATCTCTGCTTTTATTATTTATGTGTGGAAGTTTGAAACCGAGCAAGGTTTCATAAAGTCAAGAAAAAATTTGAAAAATGTTTTTCTTGGCTTTTTCTTTTACCTAAATTGCAAAATGCGAATTTAGGTAAAACCTAAAAAATTGCGAGTGCAAATTTTTAGGCAATGGGGTGTGGGGAAATGTAATTTCCCTGCCATACGGTCAAACTTGTTTGACTAGTATGTTAGACATACAAAGTATATCTTGAGAAAAGAAGGAGGAGAAAGAAGATATGAGTTATGCAATAATAAGAAATGAAAAATTGACAAGAGCCGAATCATACGGAGCATATGTTCACAATGATAGAAAAGCAAAAAATCATTCTAATAAGGATATTGATCCAACAAGGACACATTTGAATTTCTATTGTAAGGAAAATGAAACAACATACATTAGAGAATTTGATAGAATGAAAAAGGAATATGATTTACAAGGCAATTTGAGAAAAAATAGTATTATAATGTGCCAAATGATGATTACATCAGATAACGAGTTTTTTAAGAAAATAGGTTTAGAGGAAACAAAAAGATATTTTATAGAGAGTTATAAGTTTGTATGTAACTATAAAAATCTAGGGGAAAGAAATATAATATCTGCAGCAGTACATTTAGATGAAACAACTCCACATATGCACTTGACTTTTATACCAGTAATTCATACAAAAGATGAACAAGGCAATGCAATAGATAAAATATGTGCTAGAGATTTCTGGAGAGGTAGAGATAGTTATAGAAAATTACAAAATGACTTTCATAAATATGTAACATCAAAAGGCTTTGATTTAGAAAGAGGTTTACCAGTAGAAGAAACAGGAGCAAAACATTATAAAATAGAAGATTTAAAGAAAATAACAAACTTTGAAAATACTAAAAAAGTATTAAGCAATATTAATTTAGAATTGCCAGATGTTCCAGAACTAGCAGATATAAGTAAGTTTTCAATAAAAAGAGATGAAAAGATTTTAGAAGAAATTATAAAGCCTAAAGATGATATTATTAAAAATCTATACAATGACAATTTAGCTTTGCATAGAGAATTATCAAAACAATCAAGAGTTATAAAAGAAGCAGAAAAATATCAAAAGGAAAGAGATATTATAATTGCTGATAACAAAGAATTAAACAATAGAGTTAAGGAATTAGAAAACGAATATAAAGAAAAAAGCATTACTCTTGATACAAAATTTGATAATAGAAAAAGAGAACTTGAAAAACAATTTAAAGAAAAGACTTATGATATGGAATATGAGTACAAAAGTAAAGTTCGCAAATTAGAAAAGGAAAATAGCAAATTACACAGAATAATAGATAAATTTTATGAAACTATTGATAGATTCATACATTGGATTTGCGAAAAATTTGATATAGGTGCAGAAGATAATTTAATTAGAGATTTTCAAAAGGAAACTAATACTTTTTTAGACCCAGAAAAACAAATAAAAAAGGAAGAAAGAGAAATGGAATGGGATTTAGAAAGATAAAAAACTAATTGAGTGATGTTTATTACTCAATTAGTTTTTTAGTGTTTTCTAATCCAACTTTTTGCTTCAGATTCTGCAAAACGTGAATCTGAAAAAAATTCAGATAGATCAGTCCCAAGCCCTTCGCAGATATATAGTAAATTTTCAATTCTGATAGTTTTAGTTTTTCGAGTTAGAAATTGCGATATAGTAGAAGTATACACACCTGTTAAAGATTCCAATTTATAAATAGAAATATTTTTTTCTTTCATTAATTCTTTTATTTTTACTGCAATTAAATCTGTAAACTCCATAATAAAACTCCCTAAAAATATTATTTTTAAGTTTATCAAATAACAACCTAAAAACCTCTCAATGAATTGAGAGAAAATTTTGAAAAATGCTTGTGATTTTTTGAGAGTTTATGATATAATTAAAATTATAAAGAGATAGTTTGTTAGGGGTAAAAAAATGAATATAAAAGAAATGGAAGAAAATGGTACAATTGATTACTATTTGGATTTGAAAAAATATATAAATGAATTTGTTAATAAAAATTATCCATTATCGCAAGAAGATTTACGTTCTATATTAGAAAATACTCCAACTGAAAATGTTGTACAAAGGCAAGAAACACATAGAATTTTAAATGATGCAATGGAGGAAATTTTAACAAATGTTGCGGTTAGAAATGTTCAAATAATAAATGGAGCTAATGAAGGGAATTATACGGAATTTTCTACTAATGATTTTAAACAAGAAATATTTCAAATGAAACAAGAGATGTTAGAAAAATTATGGGAGGCACAGCATCGAGAAGAACAAATGCAACATGAAGAAGGTGAGCAAACAACAGAAGAACAATCTGATGTAGTAGAAGAACAAGTATATGCACAGGAAAGTGAAAATGCACAAGGAGAACAATTAATTGAGGAAGTTGTTGAACAAAGTCAAGAAATTGAAATAAGAGCAGATGAAATAAGCGAAGTTAATAGAGAAATAAACCAAGCTGAAAGAGATTTTATACAGGAACAACAGCCACACCAAGATTTTGGAATGAGTATAGGAGAATAAAGTATGAATATTGAAACAAGACAAGCATATTCAGAAGTAAATAAATTTTTAGAATTAATTGGCGAAGAAATGTCAAATAAAATTCCTGTTAAGTTAAGAAAATTTTTTGAGCGTGAAATGGATAAAAATTATATTCCGACAATAAATACAAATATTCCTATTAAAGAACAAAATTTAAAAAGAAAGACAATAGCAATTATAGCTAGTTTGAATTTACAATATTGGTGTAAAGAAGATAAAAAACAAGAATTGTTAGAAATATATTCTAATAATGTAAAGAAATATCAAGAAGATTTACGAGAAAAATATAATCCAGATGATATTTTTAAAACAGAGAAAAATAATGAGTACCAAATAGCATTTGCAGAAACAAGTGAAATTTTAAAACAATTAGGTAAAAAATATATTGACAAAATTCCTAAAGAAGTATTAAATTTGATTGAAGAACAAAAAAATAAAAATATTAATTTTAAGTTTGATATAAATAAGAAAATTGCTGACCAAAAAATTCATGATGAAACGTTAGAATTGTTAGCTTATATAAATTATAATTATTGGCTTGATAGTAATGAAAAAAATAATTTTGAAAAAGTTTTACAAAAAAATTTTAATGAAATTGAAAATGATAAAAGAAAAAAATATAACCCAGACAGTATATTTAAGAAAACTAATAATACACAAGAGTTGCAGATACAAGTTGTTAAAATGAGTTTTTGGAAAAAAATAATAAAAAGAATAGGGGCGTTGATAAAGAAATGAATATAGATAAGGATAAAATTATAGAGTATTTGAAAAAAACAGGACTTAATCCTAATATTATTACATTTGTTCAAGGAAAACTTATAGGAATAGGACAGATGAAATCAATAATAGAAGAAACTATACAAGATTCAATTGGACTAGAAAAGAGTGAAATTGATGAAAATATTATAAATCAACTTATGAGAGGAAATGAGAATTTTTGTATAACAGCAGAAGGAAATTTATGGGTAAAAGAGCAAAAAAGCCAACAAGATGTACAAAAGCCAAATGTTGTGAGAATTGCAGGACAAACCTTAGGAATGCCGAATTTTGGAAGAGATAATACAATAGTTTCAACTAATAATTATATGTATATAGAAAGTAAGGATAATGAGATTAGAGAAAGAAGATTTTCTATAAATAGACACGAGAATAAAGGTGAACAATATTATAGTGGTAAAATTAGTGAAGATATTTATAATTTGGGAATAGAAAGATTGAAAGATAAAAGTGCACAATGGGGAAAAGAAGAAGAAAATGCAATTCCTAATAAAGAATTAGTTACTAGTATAAAAACATATTCTAATTCTCTCGGACAATCGTTTGTAGATAAATTTGAATCTTCTATGGAAAATTTTAATGAATGGAATTGTCTGACGGAAAAACCAACAACAATTGTAGAAAAAAATTTTCAAAAAGAAATTATGTCGGAAACTAATAAAAGAAGAATAACCCTAGATAAAGTAAAAAGTTTCTTTAGTAGATTTCAAAATAAAGAGCGTGAAGATGAAAGAATACAATAATTTGTTAAAATGTAAGTAAAGTAGAATAATTAATAATGTAATTTAAAGGGGGAATTTTATATGAAGAGTAAAAAAGAAAGATTAGAAAATTTAGATTTAGAGGATTTTTATTTAAATTTTTTTGATGGCACAATTATGCCTAATAATCCAAAGTATATAAATATAGTAATGTTTAATGATACTTTTTATGTTGGAAATGAAAAAGAAGAAATACAAAATTATGGAGATATGTATTTTATTATTAAAGTTAAAAGAATGATACAAGACAATTTGGATATTATAAAGAAAATTATAGAATCTAAAGGACAACCTGTTAAATCATCTTTTAAACATGAATTATGTATAAAGATAAATAATGAAATGTATATGCTAAATAGAAATATATGTAATCAAGAAGGACAAGCACTTTTTGATGAGTTCAAGCTAAAACTATATGAAATATTAGATATAAACGAATGATATAAGGAGGAATTTATAAAATGGAACAAGAAATAACAAATAGTATGTTATATCAAGATGAAAGAGATTTAACTCTTATTCAACTTTTGCAAAGAGCAAGAGATAGAGAAACTTTAGATGAAGAAACAACTAGAAAACTTGATGAAATTGAAAAAAGAGTAGAAAATGGACAACATGTGCCAGAGGAGGAAATACAATTATTTTTTAAAGCTGTTACTGACTCAAGTGAACATAGCCAGAGATTTGATGTATTACGAGAAAAAATAGAAGCATATAATAAAGAACAAATGTCTATACAAGATGAAAGAATTGCTTTTGGAGAAGAAAGAAGTGCTCTTTCTAGAATGGAAAAAGATTTGTCAAAGCAAATGGAATTAGCTGTTTCAATGGGAGATACAGAAAAAATGGAAGAAATTCAAAAACAAATGGATATTTTACAAAGTAGAAGAGAACAATTACAGAAACCACAAGAATTAGAACATCGACCACAAATATCTGGAGAAGAAAAAGATATAGTATATGAACAATTAGAACAATATGGGGAACATTTACAAGAAGAAATAGATGCTAATACTGTTAAAACACCAGAATTTAGTGTTGATGACATAAAAGAAAAAGTAGGAGATGTAAAAGAAAGTGGCTATAAAAATAGAATGGAAGCTATAAAAAGAGACAGACAAGCTGAACGTGAACAAGATATAGAAAGAATTTAATTTTTACAAAAGAGGTGGAAAAATGGATGGAAATGCTTATGCTGAAGTGGTTGAAGTATTAGACAATATGAGTTTGGAAGATAGAAATAAGATTCCTAAAAAGGTATATGATTTTTTTATAGAAAAATCGAGTAAAGATTATATTAAACATTTAAATAAAAATATAGCTTTATGCAAACAAGATATAAGAGAGGATACTAAAGAGATTTTAGCAATTTTATTAACAAATTATTGGTGTAAAACAGAAAATGAAAAAAACGATTTTTTAAAATTGTTTAGAGAAAATGAATTAAAATACCAACAAGATTTACGAGAAAAATATAATCCAGACAATTTATTTAAGAAGCGTAATTCACAACAAGAAGAAAATATTATTACAAATGAAGTTTCTATGGTTGAATATAAAGAGCCGTTTTTTAAAAGAATTTTTAATAAAATTAAAAGGATATTTCATATTAATTAAATTAAGCAATGCCATATAATTATAGAAAATTATATGGCATTTAAGTATTTTATTTATTCTTCAAAATCCATTCATAACCTTCATTTTCAGTAAGTTTACCTTTTTTCATATCATTAATTTTTTCTTTAGCTTGTTTTTTCCATTTATCAAAGTCTTTTACTAGTTTTGTATTTTCTTTATCTTTTCTAACTTGCATAAATTTTTGTTGATATGTTCTTCTATATTCGCCCATAGCCTTATTTTGTTTTAATCTTTCAGTATAAGATTGAAATGCACCTAGATCTCTACATTTTTTTGAGTTCTCTTTTGTGTAATCACAATAAATCTCATCTACTTTTGAAGTTGGAATAAAGTACATTCCACAATTTTGACATTTCTTTATTGGATAGTTTGATGTTTTTGAAAGTTCATCAAGTATAGCATAACAAATACTTGATAAATCACTACTTTTATGTGTATCACTCATTGAAAGTAGCATATTTTTTTCCTGTAATGAGTCTAGTATATCAAATTCACTTTTATGACCTATTTCATCATATTTTCTTGAATAACTATCTCGCATAATAAAATCATTTTTATAATAACTATATAATTTTCCTTTTCTCTTTATTAAATAAACTGCATATCGTTCGCTATATGTATATTTTCCTAATTTGCTATCATTGTTTAAATTATAAATGTAAGTAATTGCATTTTTTAATTCTAATTGTAGGTCAAATAAGTTTTCTTGTAAATCTTCAAATATTTTAATAGTAGCTTTTAAATAACTTTCATTACTACCATAATTATTACTTAATTCAAATTTATAATCTTTATCTAAATCCTTTAAAATTTCAAAACCATAAGCATAAAAGAAAGTTTTATAAGCTATTTCATAATTAGATAAGTCAGCATTTAGAAATCTTAATAGCATAAGTCCAAATTTTTCGTAAAAAGGAAAGTAAATGCTTCCAGGGTGTTTTAAACCATTATCAGTTTTTTCTTTTTCTTTGTAATAAACTTCTCTTAATTTATTTTCGGTATCTAAATGATAGTCAGCTTTATAAAAATATAAAGGTGTAGCATAATATTCTTTTTTAGTTTCAGTATTAAACCAAAAATAGAAGTCATCAAAAAAGGTTACTTCTGGTAGTTCCATACTTGCTTATCTCCCTTCTTAAAAAAAAATTTTATAAAAAAACATAAACAATTCATAAAAAATAATAAATTGTTATTGACATCCTAAATATATTATACTATAATAAGAATATAATTACAATACTTTTTACAAAACTAATTGCTAAAAGCTGTAGAAAGAAAATTCACCAATTAAATGGTGAATTATTGAAATATCAATATATTTAAGATTTTAAACAGACTATAAAAGCACAATAAAGTAATTGTTTTTGTATTGTTAGGTGCTAAAAGTATAGTTTGAGAGAAATATATATTTTTAAAAGAATGGAGGTGTTAAAAATAAAAACTAAATCAGACAGCAAAGGTACAAAAGACAAAATAATTGAATTATTCTTTATAAAACGATTAAAACCAGTAGAAATAGCAAAAAAATTAAAGGTTGGTATGCCATATATAACAAAGATAATTCAAAAAGATGAAAGGTATATTGATGAGAAAGAATCTAGAAAATCGGAAAACAAAGAAAAGAATAAGATTCAAAAACGAATATACGCACAAAACAGAAGAGAAAAAGAAAAGCAAGATAAGATAGAGTATGAAAGATTATTAATACAAATAAATCAAGATAATCAAATCTTATCTACTAAAAAGAAAGAAGATGATTTACAATATGCAAAGTGGAATAGAAGTGTTTACGAATATGATAAAAATACAAGTGATTTAGTATTAAAAGATGGTGTAAATGCTGGATATGCTATTGCTAAAAGAGTTAGTGATATTGTAAATCCAGATATGATAAAGAGTAATAAAATATATGTTTAGTTTGTATGCTTTGAAGTAATCAAGGTATATTTTTTTACTCTAATTTTTAGAAAGAGGTATTTAAAGATGATTTTATTTATCAAGAATTTTTGGAAAATATGTTGAATAGCAGTAGGTTGATAATTTATATATAACTGAAATTAAATAGCTATTCACAGGAAAGGAATAGGTATTTATATGAAACAAGAGTATAAAATAAAAGAAGTATTTGATGAAAAATCAAAACCATTAGACGAGAAATTGAAAGATATATTTATAAGTTTTTTAATTGAAAAAATTAATCAATAGTAAAAAGGCTAGTTTGTATGTATTTTTTACATATTAACTAGCCTAAATTTATAAATATGAGTTGCATAATTTTTATATAAATTGTATAATTCAGTTATAAATTGGATAGGAGGAAACCTATTGTTATTAGAAAGAGAGGTTTTAATGATAACAATAGCAAATCCTGAAAAATATGTAGCAGGGTTATATGAAAGATTATCCAATGAAAATATAGAAGTTGGCAATGGCGAAGTAATAGTAAGCAATGAAGATGAAAGAGAAAGTGGAAGTATCAGCACACAAAAATTGTTTTTAAGAAACTTTTGTAAAGAAAACAATATACGAGTATATGATGACTACACAGATGACGGATATTCTGGAGCTACCTTTGACAGACCAGACTTCAATAGAATGATAAAGGACATTGAAAATAAGAAAATTAATTTAATAATTGTAAAAGACTTATCAAGGTTTGGGAGATTATCAAGTAAAATATCGTACTATTTAGAAGAGTTTTTTATAGAAAAAGGTGTAAGATTTATAGCAGTAACAGATGATATAGACACAGGGCATATTGAAACATCAGAAGAAATGGTACAATTTAAGGCGTTTTTTAATGAATGGTTTTTACGAGATACATCAAGAAAAGTAAGAAATGGAAAGAAAACAAGAGCAAAAGAAGGAAAATTGTTAATAACAACAGATCCAGTAACAGCATCACCAACACCAACACTTTTCTTAAGAGGAGAAACAGCATATAATAATTTTGGAACAGTATTAAATAATATAGGTGCAATATATGGACACGGAGCACATGCAGAAAGAGGAAGAAGCATAGATGCTAACGATTTAAAGGATATTCTAGGAGTTACTGGTATTCAATTGTATTTTCTTTATGATGATTATGGAGAAGGAAATTCAGATGAATCAGAAAGCTATAATTTAACTTCTGTAAATGATGTTCTTACAGGAAATTATTTCTTGAATACTTCTGCTGAGTGTAACCATAATGGCCCTGGAGAAAATACATGGGGATTAATCAAAACTGTGGGAACTTCTAGTAGTGTTACAGTTAATTTTGCTGATTTAAATCCTACTTGGTATGGAGGACAAGGTCAAACAGACAACGTAAAACCAGTAGTAATATTAAACCAAAACATATCATTAGGAAAAGATACAGATAATGTATGGCAATTTGGAGAATAATATAAACAGATAGTTAATTAAATAAAATTTGAAAAGACTTTAGATAAATAAAATATCTAAAGTCTTTTTTTATGCTTTCTTTTTTCGCTAAAACTTCCTATATTTCATCAAAGGAAAATATTTCCAAAAACAGTATATATAAATGTAGGGGTCGCACTCCTGGGCGACCCGTTAATATACCTTAGAAAAGGTGAAAAGTTAATAATGAAGAGTGAATAATGAATAGTTAATAGTACAAAATTCACTCTGTTAATTTTGAAGGAGGAAAATAAATGAAAACTAAATATATAAAAGAGGACAAGCTGTTATATTTAAAAATAACAGAAGAAATAGATCATCATTCATGTGAGAAAATTAAAAAGAGGGCAGATTACGAAATACAAATACATATACCTAAAAAAGTAGTGTTTGATTTTGAAAATGTTAATTTTATGGATAGTAGTGGGATTGGAATGGTAATCGGAAGATATAAATTGGTATCAATGTTTGGTGGAAAAACGAGCATGATAAATGTAAAACCAGCAATAAAAAAAGTATTTGAAATGTCAGGAATATTAAAATTAATACCAATAGAAGAAAGTGAAAATGCAGGAGGTACAGAATTTGAAGAATGTATATGAAAATGAAATGAAATTAGAGTTCCTAAGCAAATCTGCAAATGAGAGCTTTGCAAGAATTGCTGTTGCTGCATTTGTAACACAGCTTGATCCAAGCCTTGAAGAAGTAGCAGATATAAAGACTGCTGTATCAGAGGCTGTAACAAATGCAATAATACATGGTTATGAAGAAAAAGAAGGTATAGTAAAAATTGAATGTAAACTATTTGAAAATTCTATTGAGATTGAAATAACAGACAATGGGAGAGGAATTGAAGATATTGAAAAAGCAAGAGAGCCTTTATACACATCTAAATCTGAATTAGAAAGATCAGGTATGGGATTTACAATAATGGAAAGTTTTATGGATGAAGTAAAAGTTGAATCACTATTAGGAATAGGTACTAAAGTAA
>JAZSOX010000029.1:0-17592 GCA_045537175.1 Bacilli bacterium | reverse complement strand
CTAATGAAAAAGATTAAATGGAATAAAAGAAAATTTGTAAATAATGTTAAGGAGTTATTACTTGGTACATCAATAATATGGTTACCAATAGTTGGTATAACAATTGCAAACATGATTTGTAATTACTTAGGTTTAGGAAATATAGGTTAGGAGGTATCAATGGATCAGGATAAGTGTTTACATTGTGGTGAAAGTGAACCAAATTACTGTGAAGCTTGTTATCAGGAATTAGTAGCAAAGAATTTACATTTACAATGTGAAATAAATACATATAGAGAAACATTAAAACAAATTTATAAAGAAATAGAAGGTAAATAGTATGTTAGATAAAGAGAAATTAAGAAGTAGATTATTAAAGAAGTTTAAAGTAGAAATATGTTTTATCTGTAGAAAACCAATAACAAGAAAAGATATAGAGCAAGGAAATTTCGAGAAAATAGATAAAAAATACATACATAGCAGCTGCTTTAATAATCACATACCAAGATTAGATTAGGAGGTAAATATGGAGGATAAATCATTAGGTATAACAATATTAATTGTTGTAATTAGCATTATTATTTCACTCTTATTTGCTAAAACAAAAGTAACTTATGAAAATGGTACAAGTGAAAATATGAGCTTTGTAGAAGCTATTTCAATTATTATAAAGAAGGAGGTAAACTAAATGTTTGTTATCATAGACAAAAACACAAATAAACAGGTATTAACAGCAAAATTTTATACAAGAAAATATGCTGAAAGTATATTAAATGTATTAAATCAAAAAGGAAGAACACTAATTATAGAAGAAGTTAAATAACAAAAACCGGACTATTTAAATTAAGTCCGGTCTTTTATTTTAGTAAACCCTCATAAACAATTCACTTATTCTTTCATCTTCAATAATTTGCTTTTCAATATTTAAAAAGATTTCTCTTAATTCTTTCATATCGTGAGCATATGTATTAACACCTTGGTTACCTTGTTTAGTGAAAGTATGAGTAGTTTTACCAGTTGTTAAGCTATCCGTTTTAGCTGAGCTTTCACTTGTATTTTTCATTGTACCAGTATCTGTTGTAGTACCTTCAGAAGAAGATTTTGCATTATCAGAAGTTTCACCTGTTGAGTTGCTAATATCTTCATTCCATCCTGCTTTATCTGCATAATCAACACCATTTATATTTTTGGTTCCAATATCTAATAGGTTTTGAGGTGTAGAGCTTTCAACATTTTTAGTATTGTTTTGCATATCAGTTTTTGTATTAGAGCTTGAATCAGTTTCAGAAGTATTACTTGTAGTTTGAGTGTTTTTACTTTCAGAATCTGCTTTTGCTGTACCTGAAGTTGTACCATGTGTTTTACCTTCAGTTTCTTGCTCAAACTTTTCAGTAATATCAACATTACCAAAAGGATCTTCTATTCCATTCATAATATCTTGTGATTTAAATAATTGGTAATAGTAAGGCATGATTTCTTCCATTGATATTTGAAGCTCATCTAAGAACCTTCCGACTGTTTCAAAACCAATTTCTCTATATTTATAATGATTCAAAAGCTTCTTATTTAGCTCTTCACGTTTTGGAATAAGAGAATAAAGCATTTCATTTTTAGGAGTGTACATTGGGTATGTTGATAAAGCTTTATCTAAAAGAGGTTTTACTCTTTCATCATCCATTAAAGTTTTCAAAACTATTGTATATCTTGCTTTTATCATACAGCTTCACCTCCTTCAGAACCTTCTGAAACGTTCGGAAGCTCTATATTTTGAATTCTTTTCTTAACCTTGATATTTAACCCAAACATTTCATTGATTCTCTTACAAGCATCTTCACGAGCTTTTAACATCATATTAAAAGCAGCTTCTACTTGTTCATTGTTTGCTCTTACTTCATCATCAACTAAACGTTCTTTTTTATCTTGATTTGCGTTATTAATTCCTAAGAAGGTATAAACCTCATTTAATATCATATGTTTTTGAAGCTCTAAATCTTTAAATACCATTGGTGCATCTGTTTTTAATACAGTTGCGTCAATATCAAGAGTATTATCACCCCAAATTACAGGTTCATTTTCATTTCTTTGAGATATAACGTGTTTTAATGTTGTACGTTGTTTTTCACTACATTTAATAATTATAGGCATCTTCATATCATTAATATTGACATCAATTGTACGATCTATATTAGCAAGCTTTAAAGCATATAATTGAATGGTTGGTGAAGTTGGTATACATTCATCGTTATTTTGGATAATTACACAGTTAACACCATTTATAAGTGTATCACCTGTATAATGATTTCCATAAGGTCTTACTTGTGTTGGTTCATCATAATAGTTATATTCACCTTCATTTGAAAGTTTTGCTATCATTAACCCTTTGGTTGGATCTTCAAAGAAAACACATTTACCTTCTGAAAATAAATAACGTTCTATCCATTTTTCATTCATATGTTTAGGTAAGTTTTCCCACTCGAAAACACTTCTTGCTATTAACATTAAACGATAAAACCAGTCGCTAAATGTACGATCATTTAATTGTTTTGCTATTGTTTCCATACTAAGCATATTATTCATTTATTATCACTCCTTTACACAATTGTATTTGATAACGAATAATTTTGTATCTCGCTTGCATTTCTCCAAAAAGTAATTCCGTTATTATAACAATTTTTAATTTTTTGTATATCATTATTTGGTATATCGCCATCAATATTTACATCAATGGTTTTCGTGTACCAATATCTGCTTCTATGAGCTTTGTTTGGTACTTTAACCATATTTACTTTATAACCAAACATATCAAAATATTTATCTATAATTTCAGCATATTCTTTTTTAATACTCATTTTTAAGAAAGTAAAGGTATTTTTATTAATTCCTCTTAATACATCACCACAATTAATATTTCCTTCAGCTTGTGGAGGTGTTAATGATTGTTGTTTTACTTGTGCAAGTGAATTAGTAATACCCATAACACCGCCTGCTATCATACCAGCACCTACACCTGCACCAGCACCAGTTAAAATTAATCCTGTTCCAACAGCAATTGAAGCAGCACTTGAACCAATACTTATATTTAAGTTTGTTCCATTTTGAGTTAACCAGTTTGTATATACATCTGTATTCCAATTACATATTGGAAATTTACCTGCATTTAAGCTCTCCTCTAAATTTTCAGTAACACCTTTATAATCTTTTGGAACTAATTTAATTGATCCACCTGGGCAAGCAACACCATACATATTAAATAAACAAGTATTTTCAAAACCTTCTCTTGTTGTTTTAAAGTGTTCATATTGATAAACAGTAGAACCACCTGTATTATTACTTAAAAGAAGATAATTAAAAGGAAATGTCCATAATTTATTATTGGTTGGAAAATATCCATCTAATTCAGCATGAGTATCATAAGCAGGTGTATTTTTTAATACTGATTTCTCAGTTTGTGAAGCTATTTTTTTACCATTTGCAATTAATATTTCATCGTGATCTGCTTCTGTACCTGATAAATCTTTTATATCTTCAACAATAAATTCAGGTAGTAAGAATATACTTGATATTGCATCTCCATATCCACCTTCATCCATATAATTTAAGAAATAATTTACACCTTCATATCCATCTTCTAAATCCCAACACATATAATGTACACCACTATAACAACCACCATATAAACCACCTTTCACTTTTGTTTCATATGCTTGAGTGGTACCTACAATGATATACATTTTACCCATATCAACAGTTACTTCACCATTACTTATATATTCACCTGTTTCTAACCCTTCAGGTATAGTATGAAGTCCTATACTATCATCTGAAACGTGTTCACGTTCTACAAAAGAAGGTTTAATTGTATAGTCGAATAAATACGTTTGGATAACATCGGTTTCAATTTCTATTTCTGTTGTACCATCGTTAACATACCTCATATCTTTAATAAAACAGTAAAACCATTTATCTGAATAGTAACTGTTTTGATACATCACATAATTACAATTATAAATTCTATCAATATGTTGTTTTACTCTTATTACGTTATCTTTCCTTTGGTATGAAAAATCATCATTATCAAATTCACTTTTCTTTTTACTTAAAAAGTAATTTTTCTGATTTTCTTTACTTGTAAAATATAATGTGTTTTTATAATCATTTTCCAAAGGTACACTTAATAAGTATACCTTTGTAATATTTACATTTGCCATAATTTAATCACCTCTATTACACAAATGTACCTGATCCATCTATCCAAGTTCCTGTTGTTTTTAATTCACCATTTTCATATATATTTGCTTGTTTACAATAAATCATTTTTCCAAGTGATAAATCTAAATAACTTTGTCCTGGTATTAATGGTTCAGGTCTTGCAGCTGTATTACCACTTGATAAAGCATTGATTATTACAACCTTTATCACACTTATATATGGTAATGAGCTTTTTATAATTTGGTCTTTTGTCATACTTCCTATAACTCTTGCATAGGCATGGTTAAATTGTTCAATAAATTTATCAACATAAGAACCCATAAAAGGTGCATTTAATGTTAGATAACTATTTTTTATGTAAATTGCTGTTTTTAATGTTTCAAGTTTAGGCGAATTTAATGTAATTCCGTTTGAATCTAAAACATAAACACCATAATGAGCTTTATTAGTTGCTTTTCCACTTTCAATATTTAATCCATTTATGACAATACCTTTTGAACCTTCTATATAAATATGTTTATAGTTTTCTACCCCAGAATTTGCTGATATATCTAAACCATCAATAACAACTCCATTACAAGATTTTAAACGTATTCCATATTCTTTACAATTTGAGTTACTTTCAAAGTAGCAACCTGTAATATTTAATCCATGACAATAGTTTACATATATACCACCTGTTGCTTCTTGCCCTTGGGAAATATCACAATTAGAAATGTGATGATTATGACCATGTATATACATATTAATATTTTTACTTCCTGCATAACTACCACCATCAATAATAAGCGAGTTTACTACATCACCACTCATATTTAAGTTACAATTTAATGCGTTTATACTTGTTACATCTTGCAGACGTAAAGTCCAGTTTTTGTTAATATAAATGTTGTTATAAAAACCTTGTATGTGTATATTATCTAAAACTTTTGTACTTTGATTATTTTTTAAGGTAATTCCATCAACTTGGTTTGTATTTGCTGCTTCAATTCTTATATCAACAATTGAAGCATATATACGATCTGAATCATCACCTTGCATATCAATAGCTGTACCTTCTTCTAAATCAAATAAAAGTGTGCTCATTCTTTTATTTAATCCTTTTAATACAAAGTTATGGCATTTAGAATATTTAGGTAATACTAAGGTTCTTTTAATTAAATATTTTCCTTCAGGGACTAATAAGATACATCCGTTTACATCTGCTAAATCAATAGCTTGCAAGAAAGAAGCTGTATCATCGTGTATACCATCACCAATAGCTCCGAAAATCTTTTACGTTTATTGGATCGTTTGTTAATAATACTCTTCTTATTAACTCATCAATTTCACCTGCTTCTATCATAGAATCAATTAAGCAGCGAATAGAATTACTTAAATTAGTTTTAATGTTATTACACATTTCAGCTAATTTATGATCGTGTTCTAATAAACTTTTATTTGTATCTGAATAAAAGTTTTTTAATTCTTTATCTAATTTTTTAATCATTATTTTTATTTCATTTGAATCTGAAGGGATATTACACCCTTCAGTACAATTTAATTCATTCATAATTTATTCTCCTTTCTAATTTAAGTTGTACTTGTATAAGCAACTTTAGTAATAGTGGTATTATCAATAGTTGTTAATGCATTTGTTGATATTTTAAAATGGTTTTTATCAATATATTCCGTTACTACACAAGATAAATCTCCACCGTTTTCACCAGCACCTACAATTATTATATTTTGCATTAAAGAAAGATCTGTTAAAACATTTGCTGAAGAAACAATAACATTACTTCCTTCTGTTGTTGTTGCTTTTATTGAAGAATCTAAATTTGTATTACCTTTATAACTTACATTTTTAGAAGTAACAACTTCATTAGTAGGTAATAAGTTATTTATATTTAAAATTGGTTCGCCATGATTTGCAAACTTGTTTACATATCCCATACCTTGCCCAATCCATGTATTATAGAAACATTGATTGTTTTTTAAAATAACATTTGATAAACTTCCAAAGTTACCTACATAATTATGTATACCTTTTGTTTTTATTTTATTGTTTTCAAAATGAACTAAATGTGAGTTTGTAAAATAAAAAGCATAAGGTTCACTTTCAATTATATTATCTCTTATTATTCCATTAATTGTAAGGTGAGCTCTTAATCCTCTTTTATTTGTTTTAATTATATTATTTTTAACGATAAAATCCTCACATTGATATAATGTTAATAACCAATTAGAACCATCAACATCATTGCCATTTACTAAAATATTGTTTGCTATAGTTATATTTTTTGCCATTAAACATTTATCATCTACACCATTTGAGCTACCAGTAATTTTAATACCACATGAATTTTCAATATTGTTTAAATCTATATAATTATTTGTAATTACAATATCTTTCATATTGAAATTTCTCTTTAAAAATCTACTATCATTTAATAGTACAATAGAATATTTACAATTAAAGAATTTATTATTTGATATTATTGTTCCAACACTACCATGTGAATCAACAGCCTCCCAAACAAGGTTATTTTTAAACATATTATTTAAAATACTTATATTTGTTGGGTAGTCAACTCCGTTTTCGTAATCTGTTTCTGATAGTGCTACCATATAGCTATTTTTAGAGGTATTTGAAAACACTTTATCAAATAAACAATTTTCGATATTAATATTATCAGATTTTCCATAAACACCTAACATCATATACCCACAATTAGTGAATTTTGAATCTTTAACAAAGCTATCACTACATTTATGAAACATTACACCCCAAAACATTTCATCAAATTTACAATTTTTGATTTGTATATTTTTTGAGTTATAAGCATATATACACATTTTTTGATCTGAAGTAATACCTCCTAAAACTGTTGAATTATCACCCATAGTTGTACCATTTCTAAAATAACAATTTTCTATACTGATATTTTCTTTATCAATAATTTTAAAAAGTGAATTTAAATCATTTGTTAAGTTAATAAATTTTGTATCTTTTTCACCTATAATTTTTGTATTTGAAGGTAATTCAATATCTTTAAAATAATAAATACCTTTTTTAAATAAGTATATTGCACTTCCTTTTTCATTTATTAAAGCTTGTAATTCTGTTGTTGTATCTGTACCATCATTTTTTATACCATATTCAACAACATTAACTATTAAATTATCTATTAATAATCTTGCTTTTTTATCTGCAACTTCATATTCGTTTTCTCCAATTTGCAATATTTCCATTTCTTGTAAACTCATTTTTATTCACTCCTTCCATTTGATACTGATAAAATCAATTTTTTATTTTCTACTTCATATTCTGAGGTTAAATATCTTGTTTCAACTGATAACATTCTAGTAATTAAATCTTCTATTAAGCTTGTATGTTCACTTATTGTTGTTTCTATTGTTGCAACTCTTTCACCTATATTATCAATTGCATTTAATACAGCTTCATCAAATTCTCCTGATTCGTGCATTTGTGTAATTAATTCTGTAATAGATGTTTTTAAGTTTGTTTTCATAAATGCTACAGCTTCAGCAATTACTTTATCTTGTTCTTTTACTTTTGATTCAAGATAATCCAAATAATCGTGAATAACTTTTGTCATTCTCTTTTCAAAACATTCCTGATCTTCATTTACACCTGTTATAAAATCAGTAATGGTTTTATTTATTTCTGTTACATATTTATTGTAATCTGTTTGTAATTCCCTCATAGCTGCATATACTTTACCCACCATTTCAACAGCTGTATCTGATTCTACATCATAGAAAGCAGGTCTTGTATTTGTTATACACCATAAAGGAAGTAACTTAATTCTTGGTTCCATTTATCTTCATTCCTTTCTATATTAAAAATAGGATGGTGGAATATCCACCACCCTTTTATTTTTGTTTCTTTTCAGGTTCTTCTATTTTTTCAATTAAATTGTCAACACTCAAAATCTCTTTTGCACGTTTACCTGTAAATTCGACAATATCATTTTCTACATATTTAATAGTATTATCATATTTATCTGTAAAATTTTTTAATACTTTATACTTCATTAAGCTTCTACCTCATAGCAAAGTAATACAGCATTAACAAGGATACTATAAGCCATTGTTTGACCGATATTTAAATAGTAGTTATGATATAATCCTTTTGCATTGAAGAATTCTGTAACTGTGTAATAGTCATCCCATACTTGGAACCATTTTTTATCAACTATTGCACCAACACAATTTTCAACTGGTAATTCATCAACTAAAACTTTTTGAGTTTTGTTAAATTCTGCAACACTCATATTAAAAGCACTCGCTAAAACATTAACATCAATTGTATTGTTAACTGTTTCAGGTAAAATTAACACTTGGTCTTTATATCTAGATAGTGTTGTTAAAGGTGTTGTATCAACTGTTTGAGCTTCCAAATATGCATTATATCTTGTTTTTGGATATTTCATATCAGAGCTGATATTTTTAACTTGTTCAATAAATGCTTTTGGATCTTTAAATGGATTTGTTACAGTTATTTTCTTAATAGCATTTTTATCAACAGCTGATTTGAATAATCTTTTCATATTTAAAAATTCATCTAATTCTGCTGAATCATATAATTTTCCAATTATAGTAGCTATAAATGAATCTAAAGCTTCATATGATTTAAAAGCTTTCATTAATTTTGTTCTGTTTATTGTTACAGGATATTGTAATTCCAAATTCATTTGATGGAATACTGTTTTAACATCAGGTAATTTTCTTTCAAATAGTTTTGCACCATCGAAAGCTCCTGTATCATCAGCTGTAACAAAGTTTGCATAAATTTCTTCAATTCCATCACCTAAAGGTTTTTTACCTTGTTTTAAAGGTGCAAGTGGATTCACAAACTTTTTATCGTGAATAACTTGTTTTATCAATAAATTCATTAATGATTTGCAAAATTGATTTGCTAAATCAACATTTTCATCTGAAAGCATTGCATATCTTATTGCTTCCATATTATCTTCTGTTGCTTCAGGTATTCTTGCTTGATATTGTTCTGAAGCGTCATTTCTAATTGCATTTAATAATTCAATTGTATCTTCATAATTCATAATTTAATTCCTCCTAAATTTTAAACATAATTTTTTGCTAAATCTTTATAAGATTTAAATTCTTTTTTCGGTTCTTCTTGAATTCCAGTAGAACCATTTTGTATATCTGCTTGAGTTCTTTGCTCATTTACTTTTAAAAATAATTCCATATTTGTTTCTTGTGATTTTGAAAGTTTTTCTTTTGTTTCAGTAAGTGTAGTGTTAAGTGTTTCAACATCATCAAATACTTTTGATGTATCCTCACCTAATTTTGTTAATAGGGATAATCTTTCATCTTGGTTTTCACAAGAACCAATTTCTTGGATTTTACTTAAAAAAGTATCTTTATCCATAAATCCCTCGCCTCCTTTTTCCAAATAATATAAACTTAAAACGTTTTTTGTTTTTATTACTACCATCACCACTTGGAGGTGTTGGTGATAATCCTGTTAAATATTCATACCAAGCTTCAGACAAGCTTGCTCTGTAATTTTGTACAGATTCACTTTGATCTGCTGGTCTTTCATAACATAGTAAGAACCCTACAGATAGAAAAGCTACTGATTCGGAACTCTTTGAAAAGTCCTCAAAGCTCATATCACTATAAGCTCCTCTTCCTATCCATTGAATATTTTGCTTTACTTCATACATTACTCTTGCTAAAGCTGAATCCATTTCAGAAGGGTCTGAAAATCCCCATTCAGAACACCATTCAGTGTATTTTGTATATGGAGTCCACTGAACCAAAGAATATCCATGTCCTGAAGGATCACCACCTACTCGGTCTGATTGCCATCTTCCTGGATTAATAGAACTTTCAGCTTGCATATTACCTAAAATTGCAGCAATTGCGTTATCTGTCCATCCCTCATGCTTTAAGCAAGAATAAATATATGTTGCATTAATTTCCATTTGACTTTGAGTAAGTACATTACTTGTATCGTATGTATTACCATAATAATCTCCAAAAATACCACTTCTTAAAATAGCTGCCATTACTTAATTACCAATACTTGATTTGGATATATCCACATTTTAGAAGTAGATACACCTCGTTTTTTATTTTCATTATCAATAGTAGCTTTATTATCTTGGTAGATTTTTTGGTAACTCGTATTATATTTAGCAGCAATACTTGATAAAGTATCACCTGATTTAACAGTGTATTTTATTTCTTTTGGTTCAGGTTTGCTCACAGTTTCACTTGATTTTCCAAAACCATTTAACCCTTTTTCTTTCATAATAGAAGGAAAATCATAAAACGCATAATCCTGATCACAAGTAACACCTGCAATTTTATTTGTACGGATTAAATTTGTTTCTCCTCCAAATTGCCACATACTACCACTTATAGTTTCAGGTCTTTCTTTACTCCAACAAGCAACCCATTTATCATACATACTTAAAGCAGGAGTATCTATATAATTATTAAACCAGTTAACATTTGCATAAATACCAACATAAAAACCTTTTGCTTCTAAATATTCACAAAAACCTTTTATTGCTTCAGTTACTTTTTTCTTTCCTGCTTTTTGTTGGTGATGTGAATCTTCAACATCAATATAAATAGGGTATTCAAACTGTTTTCCTTTTAAACAATATTCATACATAAACTCTGCTTCTGCTTTACCTTTTTCATAATCAGTTGCACAGCTGTACCAATAAGCTCCAACAGGAATTCCTAAAGATTTACACTTTGTATAAAGATTTTCAAAAGCATTATCTTTATTTTTTGATACTCCTGTACCATAACCTGTAAAACCTGCTCTTAAAATAGCAAACTCTACACCTTCAGCTTTTGCTTTTGCTAAATCCATATTTCTTTGATAAACAGATATATCAATTCCAAATTTACTCATGTTTATCACCTATCTTTTCTTCTATAATAGTTAAACGTTCACTTATTGAGTTTAAAGCTGATACCATTTCTTTCATTGTGGTACTTTGAAAATAAATCAAATAAGCTACACAGACAATTCCTACACCATGAGTTGATATTAATTGTATTAATTCTTGCATATTAACACCACCTTACTTAATTATTATCTGAATATAATGTATATTAAAAAAATAAAAAAGTCAATACTTTTCTATTGACTTTTATAAAAATTTATGTTATATATTCATGCTTAATTTTATTACTTCATATGTAATATTTTTTATGTTAACACTTTCAAAACGTACATATCCCATTTTAAAAGCTTCTAAAAACATCTTAAAATGTCCAGCTCTTGATTTATTTCTTAAAAATAGTGTATTTGGTTTGTGGTCTTTCATTGTTATGGAATAAACAAGAGGGTATGAAGGATCGTAAGCTTTTGATACATACATAAAACCTTCTTTAAAATCTGCCCATACTCCTAAAGTGTGTTCTTTATAAATGAAAGTAAAATAAAAACGTGCAGCAGCTGATTTTTTCTCAACAAAGGTATCATTATCATGTAAAAACTTATTTTCTATTGAATACCCTGCATAATCCGTACCTTCAATTAGTTTACCAAATTCAGTATTCTTCTTTTTATCAATAAATTTTTCATTTCTTACATCTTCAACAAGTATTGGTCTTGTAGGATGTTTCCATATCCATTTTCCGTTTTTATCTTGTTTTGTAGGCATTTTTAAATCCCAAAATAAAAAGTATGGATTTGTAATTGTTAAAGCATTTGCAAGCATAAATAAAATTACTCTTGGGTGATCCGTTCCGGGCCTTGCAATTGTTTCATACAAGTTTAATAAAGCAATTGGTTCATTTTTAATATATCTTTGATTTCCACCCTCTTTATCAATTAAAAATTCATCATAAATTAAAGTTGTGATATTAGGGTATGAAATAGATTTTTTATTACTTGCAGTTGAAAGAGTAAACCCAAAACCTGCAATATCTTTATCAGTCCACTTCTGTTTTTCATCTTCTGTTTTTAAACGTATGTAAAAATATTTATTATCAACTTTAAATTCATAATCAGGGTATCTTTCTTCAATGTCTTTAAAGAATTGTATCATTGGTTCTTTTAAATCATCTTTATATCTTCTAATATAACCAAATTGCTCTTTGTTTTTAATAAAGTTATCAATAGCCCACTGTTTAGCACCATAGGATTTACCACCACCACGGTTACCAACAATAACATTAATTAAAACGTTATGTGTTAACGTTCTTCTTAAATTCCAATACATAGATGTATCTATTGTTTCATTCATCTTTACCTCCTTTATTTAATCCATTTTAAATAAGTTGCTCCAATTGTTCCTTTTTCCCAAATAAACCAAGCATAATCAATACCATTACCTTTAAATCCTTCAGGTTTATTATTTTTACTACAGTCAACTCTTCCTGTAAAAATATATACTTTTGAAGGTGGATATTTTGAATAAATTTCTTTAAACCGTCTTTTTCCACTTAAATAATTAAGTTTCATAAACATAGCAACTTTATTACCATATTCAATACTATCTAAAGCTTTTAATATAAATTCAACCGAATATTTAAATGGTGGATTTGTAATAATATCACCATTAAATAATAGATTACTTTCTAAAAAATCAAGTTGTTTATCCTGATATTTTCTATCAATTAAATCTGTAGAATATACATTATAACCATTTGCTTTTAATACTTTTGAAAGATTACCTTCACCACACGCAGGTTCCCAAATATTTTGGTTAAAGGTTTCATATTCAAGTAATTTTTCCATTGCTTTTGGATCTGTTGCATAATAATCATTTTGTTCTCTTTCTGATTTAGGTTTATAATTATCCATCAAATAATACATATTTTCACACCTTTTATTATATTCAGATAATTTTAGTTAAAAAGAAAGAGACAACAAGGATTTAATTAGTAGGCACCACCCCAAATATCAATATAGCAGCTCTTCACTGTTGGTCTATATCAATAACTAATTATGGAAATCAATGTTATCTCAAAATAATTTTATCATTTAATTTTTATAAAGTCAATATCTATTCCTTTATAGTAAAATCTACGTCTTTTAACACCACTCCACCTTTTACGTTTTTCGGTTGCATTTTTCCCTTATAACTTGCTCCTATTTTAAAATTCTTAAAATTCACATATGGATAACAAGCTCTTGGCATACCTGCAACAGTTACCTTTAACTCGTATTCAGGATCAGGATTATCAATATCTTCTGTTGAATTTTCGATATAACACTTTTGCCTTAAAAATTTTGCTTTATTAAATTTACTTTCAAATTTCCAAGCTCCAAGTTTTGTATCATCTATATCTAAACCACAATTTTCTATAAAACTTTTTTCATCTTCACCATTTAAATAAATGTGTAAAGAATCAGTATCTGCATAAACAAATTGAGCTTTTGATTTACCTTCATTGTAATTATCCATAAGCTTTTGAGCTGCACTTATTGTTTTTAATCTTGCATAGCTCGTTATAAATGAAGCCATTGCAACATATACACCATCTTTAAATGTAACTTCACTATCATGAAAGTGTATAATATCATCTTCACCTAAATATGGTATTTTAGATTTTACTTTTATATCTGTTCCAAATTTTCCATATAAACTATTCAAAAATAATTTACTAATTAAATATAATCCGTGATTTCCTTCTTTTTTAGCATTGATTTTATTTGTACTCCATTTATCAATGTAATTTGTAAATAACCCTTGTGTACTTTTAAATTTCCAACCTGATAAATAGGTAATATTATATACATCGTATTGTTCAAAAAACAACTTCAAATCTACACTATTTAAACATATAACAGGTTCTTCATCTCCACTATCTATTAAATATTCGTTAGCTGTAAAATTATAACCACTCTTTATTTGAATAGTAGGAATTTTACCTTTTTTAAGCTTAAATTGACATGATAACATTTGTGTATATAAAGGATATAAATCATCCTCTTCATATTTACCTTCAAAAAATATTGGTGTACCAAAAGGTAAATACTCATAATACATAACAGAAGTATATAAACTATTAACATCAAATACTACACCTTCTTTTATAATTTTACCTGCAAACTTTGGATTTAAATAGGTAAAACCTCCTCTGTAACTTTGTTTTACATCAGCATGATATTTAGGTGTTGGATAATACTTACTAAAATTTGTTTTAGATATTAATTTTTTATATTCTTCTAAAGCACAGCTTCCAATAGTCATTTTATTTAAACCTTGATTATGGAAAAAATCAATTGCTTTTGCTACGATCTGAACATCGTGCTTTATATATTCCTCTTCTTCTTTTGTAAGAGGTGAACCAATAGGTAAATCATCGTGTGCTTTATAATCAATTTCTAATTTACTAATTTCCATATGAAACGTTTTAGCAATAGCTGCAACTGATAACGGAATTAGTTTTAATGAATCTTGAAAAACAACTTTATTTACCTTTTTGCCTTTTTTCGTAAATATTACTTCAATTTGATAATATAATCCTTTATCACTTATTAAAGTATTAAATGTACCTGTATCTTTATCATATGGATCTACAGTATGTTTAAAACCATTATGGAATAACCATTGCATTATAAATTGTCCATCAAATTTAAGGTTATGGAAAAATATTTTGTGGTTTTCTTTTTCATTCCTGCACCATCTCATAAAATCATCAATGGTAGTACCTACTTTTATATTTTCAACATTTCCAACCTCACAAACAGCATAAGCCCAAACTCTACAGTCTTCAGGTTTAGTTGTGGTTTCAAAATCTGCAACAAATGTACCCATATTATTCACCATTTTCCTTATTTTTATTGTTCTATAATAAAAGACAAATTATTTACTAATCTACGTTTTTGGATGTATGAAACAGCATCTTTTCCATACTTAAATCTACCAATTTTTTTATCGTTTTGATAAATAGCAATATATCCATTTTCAGCATTCATTTCAGATAACATACTTAAATCCTCTTTACCAAATAAAGGGTATGGACTATTTATTTCTAATACATTTTCATTATTTTTCATTGTTTTAGATTTCCTTTCAGGCATCCAAATTGATCTTAATGCATTTTCCCAAGATAAATATTCATCATATTTCATTTCTTGCTCCTGAATATCAAACGGTGGTGATGGTATTTCAAATGTTGCTCCTTCTTCATTGAAAACATTTAAAAATTCTTTAATATCCATTCCTTCAATTTTATCAATAATATCTTTTACACTTTCATAATCATAGTGAGTTTTTATACCTTTAATATAATTATCTCTAAGCATAAAATCCTTTTTGGTAAAATAATCACTTTGACTTTGAGCAAGTAACGTCCTCCATCTTTCTTTTACGTTATATTGCTCCATTCTTTGAGTAAAAGCTTTTATTGGTTTTAAAGCATTTTCCTCAATAGTACCCATTCCAAATTGACCTCTTGTATATCCTAATTCTTTACCTCTTGACTTCATTGGTGTTTCTTGAATTTCTTTTAAACGTTGTTTCTTTTTTCTGTTAATTATACCTACTTTTCTATTAAATTCTTTTCTTTGCCACGTTGTAACTTTTACGTTATAATCAGTACCAGGTACCTCTTCAATACCTTTAAAAGTACCATCATCTAATAACTTGATTTCATTTTTTCTATCTGTAAATCTTTTTAAAGTATTGATTTCTCTTTTTAAGTCTTGCCTTGTGTTTATCAATTCTTTATAATGTGCTACCGTCTCTTTTTCGGGTAGCACATTTTTTATTTGAGGGTATTTTTTAGATAAACGTGTTATCTTTGCATTAAAATTATTTACAGCCTTAGTTAATTCTTGTAAATCAGAATCTCGCCACTTAATTCTATGGTACTTAGGCATTTGTGCTCTTCTCTTCCTATAATTAAAAACCCTCTTTTTTCTGTAATTGAATAAAGTTTTATATCTGCTAACATATTATTTTTTACAATAAAACCAAATCTTTTTGATAATGAATTATTTATTTTTTCTCTGTGATCTTCTAACTTCCTTTTAAATATGTTCATATATAATTCAGAAGAGAAAACAAACGTTAATGCTTCATTATTATAGTTAATATCAAATCTATGGATAGATTCATCTAAACCATTATGATATACATTACTTCTTGTTACATAATTCATATTTTAACAACTCCTATTCTTTAAAATATGCTTTTATATATGGAGCTTTTTCTTGTTTTCCATAAAAAGCAACTAATTTTTCTTTTTCATCTGTAGTACCTGTTAAGTATCTTTTTTCGTTTTTAGATATATAATCCCATAAACTTGCAACTTCTTTATCTTGGTTACCTTCAGCATTTACAGAATATACCCTAACATCTGGTTCTTTTGGATTTTTCTTATTTGTATTAAAGAACCCTACTAATTTATTTTTGTGTAAATCATATCCACTTAAATAGTCTTTTCCTGCTTTTGATTTATTTTTCCATAATGCAAAAGCTTCTGTTAATTTAACCTCTTGTTTTACCTCCTTTTCATTTGTTTTTGTTTCTTCATTTTTTACAGCTGTTCTCATCTGCAAAACCTCCTTATAAAATTTATTAGTACCATAATTAGCACTGTGAAAGAAGTATCTTATTGTTTGGTATGCAGGCACTGAGTATACCACACTCTAATTTTTCTTAAGGGTGCAAGCGTCAATTACATACTTCCTTCACACTACTTATTAAAGTAGTGGTTAATCTTCTATATATTCTAATATACCTTTTCTTAATAATTCGTTAATTAGTTGATCTGCTGCTTTATCAATATAAGCTTGGTTTTTAGGTAAATAAAACATTTCTATTCCTAAATATTCTTTGCTGTACTCACAAAAAGATAAATATATTCCGTTTCATTACAGGATAATTTAAACTTCTTTTCCATTTAACAAATAAATCAATATATTGTTCATTAATTTTTATCATAATTAAAACCTTTCTTTATTATATCAAAATAATTTATTTTTAAAATATTTGCATTGTATCTTATTCTTTGGTAAGGTATGGATTATATCTGAATCCTAATTTTGCAAGCTCTGAAACATCTAATAATAAAAGTAGTGTTTCATCTGTACTATTTGTTTTATATTGTTTGTATGTTTTTGTCTTAAAATCTGAATCTAAATATACTAATTCATATAAATTATTATCCCAGTCAAAAATATAATTGAAATCTTTTACTAATTTTTGCATAGTGGATCACCAACCCTTGTTCATTTTTTCCAATTATATATTATGTGTGATAAAATGTCAATAGTTTTATATAACATTTTGTAAATATTTTTTACTACATTTTGTTATGTAAAGTAGTATGTATTATGTTAATATGTAGTGTTGTCATTTTGTATTATGTGCAGCACTGAACGTATTATTTGGTATTAGTTAACATAAGCACCGAAAAATGGGAATTATGTTACGAAGATACCAC
>JAZSOX010000053.1:0-3128 GCA_045537175.1 Bacilli bacterium | reverse complement strand
TATAATATAATACTTAGAAAGAGGTGAATTATGACATTAAAAGAACTAAATATTGAAGAGTTTACAAACTTTCAAAAAAGTCATCCATTATCTAATTTTTATCAAACAATAAATTATGCTCTATTAATGGCTGAAAATGGTTTTGACTATGATTTAGTTGGTCTAGTTGACGAATACGAAAATATTCTTGCTGCATCATTAATTTTATTAAAACCAATTGGAATAAAATGTTTTTATGGATATGCCCCAAGGGGATTCTTAATAGACTATAACAATGAATATTTAGTTAATAAATTTACCGAAGCTTTAAAAGATTATTATTATAATAAAAATGTCATATTTATTAAATTAAATCCAAACTTACCTATTGGAGAAATAAATAATCAAACTTTTGATGTTACTTATAATAATAATAAAGAATTAACATATTTATTAAATAGATATAATTATAAAAGATTAAAGAATAATTTTTATTTCGAATCACAATTACCAAGATTTAATGGTTTTATAAATTTAAAAGATTTTAATGCTAATGCTTTAGATAAAAATACTAAAAACAAAATTAAAAAAGGTATTAGAAAAGGATTAGTGTTTGATAAATATCCAAAAGAGTACATTGGAGAATTTTATAAACTAATGCAAAAGAAAAAAGATAATACTGAATACTATTATCAAGATTACTACACTGTATTTGATAAAAATGACTCAGTAGATTTATTCTTGGTTTCTATTGATTACAATGAATTTTTGCAAAATAGTCAATACGTATATAATGCAGAATTAGAAAAAAATAATAAATTAAATGAAAAACTATCAAGAAGTACTAGTGAACATACTATAAATAATAAAATGAATAGTGATAAGATTTTACTTTCTTATAAAAATGATATTATGGAAGCTACTAAAGGAATATCTGATAATAAACAAGTATTCTTAGCAGGAGCATTAGTAATTAGACATAATGATACAGCTAGTATTGTATTTAGCAGTTATGACCAAAGTTATAAAAGATTTGCACCAAATTATTTCTTACATTATAGTTTAATTAAATACTACAAAGATAATTACAATTATTTAGACTTAAATGGAATGGTTGGAAACTTTACTGAAGAAAACCCTTATTCAGGATTAAATAGATTCAAGTTAGGTTTTAAACCTGAAATCTATGAATATATTGGTGAATTTGACTTAATTGTAGAGCCTAAAAGTTACGATATACTTTTAACAAATGGCATACTGGCTAAAGAATTTAATAAAAAAGACATAAAAAAATAACAACATCAGTTGTTATTTTTTTTACATTCTTTCAGGCAATTCAATTGCTAAAATATCTAATAAAATTTTATTTACTTCATAAACTATTTTAGTTAAATATAACCATGATTCTCTTTTTAATTCATCAGTTTCTTTCAAAATAATATTTTCTGTATAAAATCTATTATAAATAGTAGTCAATTTATATAAATATTCAGTAATATCATTTAAAGACTTTGACTCAAATGCTCTATTTAATATTAAATCTAAATTATTTAATGCAAGTATTACCTCTCTATCAAACTGATTGTCGATAACATTTATCTTATTATATATAATATTTGCTTCATCAGCCTTATTTAATAAAGATTTCATTCTAATTGTTGAATATAAAATGTATGGACCAGTTTTTCCATCTAAATCACAGAATTTTTCAACATCAAATATATAATCTGATTCTCTATTAGGTAATAAATCCGCAAATTTAACTGCAGACATTGCTATTTTTTCTGCAATTTCATCTCTATCATTTACAATGTTTTCATTAAGTCTTTTTAAACTTTCATCTTTAACAAGTTGAAGTAAATCATTTAATCTCATTACTCCACCATCACGTGTTTTAAATGGTTTACCATCGCTTCCATTCATAGTACCAAATCCTGCAAAGATTAATTTTGTTTCATCACTAGCAATTTTTGATTTATAAGCTGCTCTAAATACTTGAGTAAAATGAAGACCTTGTCTTTTATCTACGATATACCAAATCTCATTTGGTTTATCGTTTTTCATTCTATCATAAATAGTAGCAAGTTCAGTTGTACTATAAAGTATTCCACCATCTGATTTTATTAATAACATTGGAGGAATTTCTAGTTTATCAGTCTCCAAAGATACATTAATAACTTTAGCTCCTTCGCTTTCTTCAACTATATTTAATTTATCTAAATAATTAAGCATTTCTGGAACATAACGTTCTGCATCACTTTCCCCTTTATATAGATCAAAATTAGCATTTAATCTATCATAAATCTTCTTAATATCAGTTTTAGAAACATCCATTATTTTATTCCATAATGCAATTATTCCTCTTACACCATTTTGTAACTTTGTAGTCATAATTTGTGCTTCTTTTAAATATTCTTCATCTTCTTTTGCTTTGCTTGAAGCATATGGATATATTTCTTCTAATAAAGCATTTGATATTTCTACATCTGGATATTCACCGTCATAAGATTCATCAAAATATACCCATTCAGGATGTCTTTTTGATAATTCTAAAATTACTAACCCAAGAGGTCTTCCCCAATCTCCTAAATGAGTATCAGAAATAGTTTCATACCCTAAATATTTACATAATCTATTTAACGCTTCACCAATATTAGCACTTCTTAAATGTCCTACATGAAGGCTCTTAGCAACATTAGCCCCACCATAATCTAAGAATATAAGTTTATTATTTTTTGGATATTCATAATCATAATCATTAGTAAAATCAATTAAAGCTTTATCGCTAATTGTCATATTTATAAAACCAGGACCAGCAATATTAATATTTTTAAAGAAGTCATCTTTTTCAAGTTCAACAACAACTTCTTTAGCAATTTCTATCGGACTTTTATGATACACTTTAGCAAGTGGCATAATTCCATTAAACTGATATTCTCCTAAATCTGGTCTATTAGATTCATTAACTACTACTAGTTCGGTTTTATATCCACATAAATCTAATGCATTACTTATTTTTTCCTCTATAATCTTATAAAATTTTTTCATAAAATCACCACTAAGCCTATTTTATCAAAAATAATGTTATATGACAAATAAGTTATATTATTTTTAAAGCTTTTTTAGTATAATTAAAATGGTGATTAAAT
>JAZSOX010000022.1:0-2025 GCA_045537175.1 Bacilli bacterium | reverse complement strand
TGGTTATGTGAATATGAAATCCCTAATGATATATTAATAAAATATGCAGGCGTAGGGTATTATAAAAGAATAGTGCTACCAGAATTTCAAATACCTCTTGATGCATTATGCCCAATTGAATCAGTAATGACAGAATGTGATGAGGCGATGATAGCAAAATTAAGAAATAGATATCAAAGAAATTTAGAAGAATATGCAAAAACCAGTTTAGATTTATCAAATGAACAAACACAAGGTAAATTTAATTGTTTACTGGAAAAATTTGATCAGAATTTTGAAGCTAGAATAGGTGAAAAAAAAGGTATATTTTTTCCAAGTAATATAATCACAGGAAGAAGTTTTATAGCCAAAAGAAGTGATATTGATAAGGCACTATATGAAGAAAAAAAAGAACCACTAATATTGACTTCTAATGGAATTATAACAGAAGAAAGTTTAGCTTTTTACTCCGATTTTAATAAAGAAGTAAAGGACCATAGCGAATATACGGAAATAAATATTGATATACCTGCATTCTTAAATGCAATGTCAAAAGATTGCGTAAAGAAAAAAATTTTTGTGAAACCACAAGAAGGAAATGGATATTTAAAAATATAGATGACTTTTAGTAGATTATGATGAAAGCAAATAAAAATATATTTGCTTTTTTTAAACAAAAAAAAACGATTTAACCTTTGAAATTAAAGGAAAAATCGTGAAAATTCTATGGCAGGGGATGAGAGAATCGAACTCCCAACTAAAGTTTTGGAGACTCCTATTATACCATTTAACTAATCCCCTAAATGGACACAAGAAGATTATAGCACAAATATTTTTAAAATACTAGCATAATATAAATATAGGTGGTATAAATGCTTGTAAGTTATAATACAAAAGAGAAAGATTTGCTTGCTAGAATTATGAGAGCAGAAGCACTTAATGAAGGCGATTTAGGAATGCTTATGGTAGGTAATGTTGTTGTTAATAGAGTAGTAGCTGATTGTTACACTTTTAAAGAAGTTGATTCTATTACAGATGCTATATATCAAAAGAATCAATTTTCAGGTACAGAGTCATCTTTATTTTATGGCGGTGCTACTACAGCAGAAATAAGACTAGCAGAAAGAATACTTAGAGGAGAATATTATTATCCCGCAACACATTCTTTATGGTTTTATGCTCCCGGTAATGCATCTTGTAAAACAGAGTGGTATAGTCAACCTTTTGCTGGTAAATACAAAAATCATTGTTTTTATAGGCCTGATTCAGGAATTTGCCAAGAATTATATTAAAAATAATTTTTATTTAATAAAGTTTTATGGTATAATTTTATACGCAAGGAGTGAGTTAAATGAAAGTTATAAAGAAAAATTTACCTAAAGGTGTTAAAAAATGTTTTGGAAAAGTTAAAGGCGTAAAAGTTAAATTTGTTGCTAAAGATAAAAAAACAAAATAATTAAACAAAAAAATAACAAGTCATTATAAACTTGTTATTTTTTTATTCGAAAAATTTATCTATTCTTGTATTTAATACAACAGAGATTTTATATAGAGTATCAATTGAACAACCTATTTCACCTTGTCTAAATTCTAATCTTCTAGTGAAGTCATAAGATTTACCTATGTCTAGTGCAAGTTGTTCTTGAGTTATGCCAGCTGCTAATCTATATTTTTTAATATTCATAGATATCTTTTTTCTAATATCTGAATCAAATTTAAAGTCTCTTTTAAATGCAGTCATTTTATCACCACTATAATTGTCCCAATTTAGTTTTATTTTGTCCGGTAATTATAAAGTCCTGTATGTTTATAATGAAATTGAAATATAAACAAATGTATGATATATTTTTTATAGATATTTTAGGGTGTTTAAAATGGAGATAAAAAATTTAAAGGGTGTAGGAGTAACACTAGAGAAAAAATTAAATAATTTAAATATATATACTATTGAAGATTTACTTGAAGTAGTACGTAGCTATAATCCAGAAGAAGAAGAAATAGTAAGACGTGCTTATGAATATGCGGAGGAATTTGAAAAAGTATTTA
>JAZSOX010000093.1:0-20091 GCA_045537175.1 Bacilli bacterium | reverse complement strand
GAAAAAAGTTATGATAAGGGCTCATTTTATCTAAATGGAACAGTATTAAAATCAAATATAAGTGGAACAGGACAATCTGGAACAATAGATTTAAGTGGCTTAACAACAAGTGATGTAATAAAAGTAACTTATGTTAAAGATAGCAGCAGTGCAAAAGGTTCAGATACAGTTAAATTTTCAATTGGTAAACAAATAGGAGAAAAAACATTAAGTTGCGATAATACAGGAACAGCGTCACAGTTAGAAAGCAAGAAAGCGTTTAATAACAATGAACAATCACCAGCATATGTAGGGTATATGTATAATAAAGTATATGAGCAAGGTAACAAAAATATAGCTGTGGTAAAATCAGTGTTAGTAGAAAAGTTTAATCCTGCTTCTTATGGTTCTATTTATTATGGAAATCAAGCAATCTGGAACGAAGAAACAAATCAATACGATTTAAGTAATTCAGATGGTAGCGATGTTTCTACATATGCTTGGTCTAGTAATTATAGTAATTTAATTGGATATTATACATGTATAAGCACAACTGAAAAAAGTTGCGCTAAAGTATATTATGTAGCAAGTGGAGAGAGTAATTATATGTATTATTATGAAATGACTAATGGAAATTCATATGATTCTTATAAAATAAAATTAGCAACAAATATAACAGATAATGGAGATGGAACATATACATTAAATAATCCAATAGAGGTTGCAAAAAAAGATTGGTATACAAATTATTCAACATATAAGAAGTACTATTATTGTGGAGATTTAACAAGTACTACATGCAGCGATATGCATTATTCAACTACAACATTAAAACATCAAATAATAGGATTTAATATGGAAAATGATTATGTATACGGAAATTCGATTACTTATAGTAATGGGACATATAAATTAGTAAATACGATAAATTTTTGGGACTGGTCATTGTCTTCTACACTAAATAATTATCATTATACATGTTTTAATATTAGTGGGGAATGTAGCGATGTGTATTATGTGCATTATTATAAAACTACTTCAGCTTTTAACAGTTTTAGTGAATATCTTTATTATATAACACTTACTGACGGGAAAACAATCGAAGAAGCATTAAACGAAATGTTGTATGCAGAAGATGTAAATACAAAAGATTCTACAATAAAAGAATATATAGATACCTGGTATGAAAGTAACTTACTTGAAAAAAATGATATTAATGGAACTTTATATTCAAAATATTTAGAAAATACAATATTTTGTGCAAATAGAGAAATAACAAGTTTAGGAAGTTTAAATCCAAATGGTGGAAGTCTAAATTCCTCAATGTATTTTAAGTTTAGTGGGTTAGAATGTGCAAATAAAACGGATCAATTTACTCTTAAAGTAGACAATGGTGGAATAGAAGGATATGGAAATAATGCCTTAGATTATCCGATAGGCCTTTTAAATGCTCAGGAAACTGTATTTCTGACCGGTGCTTGGTTGACAGACGAAGGACAAGTTGGTTTCTCCGATACTGGAGAAATATATCGTCTTATTTCTCCAGCTAGGTTTGGAGCGCGTATGGGTGGTTCTACGCCGATTGGACAAACATCTTTATCTGATGAATCAACATCTTCCGGAGTTTCTACTAGTTATGGGGTTCGTCCAGCTTTATCATTAAGTAATAGTGTAGAAATTACTAGTGGCGATGGTTCTGTTGCAAATCCATATCAAGTTAGATTGCCAAATTAATATTTATTGGTGATAGGTTAATTACTTATCACTTTTTTATTTGTCAAAATGTTGTAAATAAAATATAATAAGCAAATATTTTAGTTGATTTTATTTACTTTTTAGAGTAGTTATAGTAAAATGATGGTAGACAGTGGGATAAAGTGTCAGAAAGTGGGTGATATAAATGTTTATGGGTGAGTATCATCACAATATTGATGAAAAAGGAAGAATAGTTATTCCTGGTAAGTTTAGAGAAGATAATGCTAAATTAATAGTTACAAGAGGTTTAGAAAAGTGTCTTTACTTATATACTGAAAGTGAATGGAATAAAATGGTTGAAAAACTTAATACTTTACCATTTACTAAAAAAGATGCCCGTACATTTATGAGATCATTCTTTGCTGGTGCCACTGCATGCGAGTTTGACCGAACAGGTCGAATCAATATTACCTCCCCGTTGGTTAGCTACGCCGGTTTAACAAAAGAATGTGTTATAATCGGCGTAAATGACCGCATAGAAATATGGGATGAAACATTATATAATGCATTCATGGATGATAATGCATCTAAGTTAGAGAGTATTGCCGAAAACTTATTCGAGGTGTCAAATGAAGCATTATAGTGTTATGTGTAATGAAATAATTGAGTCTTTGAATATTAAACCAGATGGTATTTATGTTGATGCTACACTAGGATATGCTGGTATGAGTAGTAAGATATTAGAAAAATTGAATAATAATGGACTACTAATAGGTATTGACCAAGACAAAGAAGCGAGAGAATATTCTGATAAAGTACTTAGCAAAATTAATAACAACTATAAAATAGTAGATGCTAATTTTGTAGAACTTAAAGAAAAATTAGAAGAATTAGACATAAATAAAATTGATGGAATAATATTTGATTTAGGTTTTTCATCTCCCCAAATAGATGATGAAAAACGTGGATTTAGTTTTATGAAAGATGCTCCTTTAGATATGAGAATGAATATGGAAAGTATTTTAACTGCTAAAGAAGTAGTGAATACTTTCAAAGAAGATGAGTTAGTAAAATATTTTTTTGAATATGGAGAAGAGAAGTTATCTAAAGTAATAGCTAAAAAGATAGTAGAAGTAAGAAAAAACAAACAAATTGAAACAACAATGGAGTTAGTAGAAATAATAAAATCAGCAGTTGGTGCTAATTATTTCTTTAAAAATCATCCAGAAAGAAAAATATTTCAAGCTTTAAGAATTATTGTTAATGATGAACTTGAAGTACTAAAAAAAGTATTGCCTGATGCAATTGAATTATTAAAAAAGGGTGGAAGGATGAGTGTTATAACATTTCATTCCTTAGAAGATAGAATAGTTAAGAATATATTTAAAAATGAAAGTGAAGTTAATGAAATATTTAAAGGACTTCCTAGCATTCCAGAAGAATATCAAGCTAAACTAAAAATAGTAAATAAGAAGCCTATAGTGGCAAGTGAACAAGAATTAAAAGAAAATAGCAGAAGCCATAGTGCTAAACTTAGAATAGTAGAAAGGATATAGATATGAAAAGTAAGAAACATAAAAAATTAAAATTACTTAAAGGCGAAAAATTAATGTATGTATTATTAGTGTTTTTAATAATATCTATACCTACAGTAAATGTTTTTAGCAAAGCATTATTATCTGAAACGAATATAAAAGCTGAAAAATTAAAAAGTAAGATAGAAAAACAAGAAAATGCTAATGAAAGTTTAGAAATGCAAATTAATGAACTAGTTAGTATGGAAAATATTCAAAAAATAGCTGACGCTTATGGTTTATCGTACATAAGCGACAACATTGTTAAAGTTGAAGAATAGAAACACAGGAAAATCTGTGTTTTTTATTTTGGTTATGAATCAAATAATTGTAAATAACCACACAGGTTATTTTAATTTACTTGAATTTATAGTAAAATTATTATAATGGATGGTGAATGAGATGAAAAAGAAAGTTACTGTAAGAATACCTAAACTAATTATTTTTATGGTTGCTTTATTTTTTTTAATCATTATATTAAGGCTTTCTTATGTAGCTTTAAGTAATAGTATAGATGGAATTAATTTAAAAGAATTTGCTAATAATCGAAATACAAAAAGCGAAACTATATATGCTAAAAGAGGAAATATATATGATAAGTTTGGAGATGCTTTAGCATCAACTGTTAATTCTTATAAAGTAATAGCATATTTAGATCCTAACCGTACTACTAATAGTAATAATCCTAAGCATGTAGTTGATAAAGAAAAAACTGCTAAAGCATTAAATGAAGTATTGGGTATAGATTATGATTGGGCAATTGAAAGATTAAACAAGGATGCTTATCAAGTAGAATTTGGTTCTCTTGGCAAAGGGATAAATGAGTCTGAAAAAAATAAATTAGAAGAAATGGATTTACCTGGAATTGATTTTGTTAGTAGTATTAAAAGAACTTATAATATGGGATCTTTTGCATCTTATATAATTGGTTATGCAAAAATAAAAAATGAAGAAGAAAATGCTGAGATTATTGGAGAACTAGGAATTGAATCTTATTATAATGAAGAATTAAGTGGTACTGATGGAAAAACTACTTATCAAACAGATGCTTATGGCTATACGCTTCCTAGTGCTGAAGTAATAACTGAAGATGCAGTTGATGGTAATGATATTTATTTAACTATTGATAGTAACATTCAAATGTTTGCAGAAACTTTAGTAAGTAATTTAAAAAAAGAATATGATATGAAGTGGATGATATTCTCTGTAATGGATGCTAAAACTGGTGCAATAGTAGCTTCTTCTACTTATCCTAATTTTGATCCAAATGATTTAAATACTATAACTTCTTATATGAACCCACTTGTTAGTACTCAGTATGAACCAGGAAGTACTATGAAAATATTTTCTTGGGCATCAAGTATTGAAGCAGGAAAATATGATGGTACAGAGACTTTTAAATCAGGACAAATAGAAGTAGCAGATGTAGTTATAAAAGACTTTAATAAACAAGGTTGGGGAATGATTAATTATGATACTGGCTTTGCTTATTCATCAAATGTTGCTGCAACTAATTTAGCTATAAACTTAGGGGTTAAGCAATTGACTGATTATTATAAGAGTTTAGGGTTTGGTAAAAAAACTGGTATAGAACTTGCTAATGAAGTAAATGGTAAAATTAATTTTCAATATAAAAGTGAACTTGCTACTGCAGCTTTTGGTCAAGGTATAACTGTAACTCCAATTCAAATGCTTCAAGCTCTTACAGCATTAACTAATGATGGAACAGTATTAAAACCATACATTGTTGATAAAATTGTAAATGATAATAATGAAGTAGTGTATGATGGTACTAGAACAGAAGTAGCTAAAGTATATAGCAAAGAAACGATGGATTATATGAAAAAATTAATGCATAATGTTGTATATGATGGTCTAGATTCTTCTAAAGTATGGAAACCAAGTAAAACAACTATAATTGGAAAAACTGGTACAGCCCAAATAGCCAGTCCAAAAGGTGGATATTTAACTGGAAATAATGATTATGTAAGAAGTTTTGCTGGTATTTTTCCAGAAGAAGAACCACAATATATCGTTTATATTGCAGCTCAACAGATTAATACAGGGGCATCATCTATTGCAAAAGAATTTACAAGTGCTATAGATAAAATGGTATCTTATTTAGGTATTGAAGAAAAGAAAAATGATCTAGAAGATAAAATAGTAAATTTAAATAATTATATAAGTGTAGAAGTTACTACTACAGTAGAAGAATTAAAAAATAAAAAACTAAATGTTTATGTACTTGGAAGTGGTAAATATATAATTAATCAATATCCTTTAAAAAATGTAAGTGTTTCTGAATATGGTAAAGTTTTTTTAGTAAGCAACAATACTGACTTTATAATGGAAGATATAACAGGATGGAGTTTAAATGAAGTAATGACTTATGCTAATTTACTTGGAATAGATTTGATTACTAATGGTTATGGTTATGTAACAACTCAAAGTATTGAAGCAGGAACGCTTGTAACTGATGGAATGAGTCTTAGTGTAACATTGCAAAAATAGTTTAAGGCACGCAAATTATTCGTAGTGAATATTTGTGTGTTTTTTTGTAAAAAAACGTCAAAATTTGATAACTGTTGCAAATTGATTGATTTTGTGAATTTTGTATGTTAAATTTAAATTATGAAAGGTAAGGAGATAAGATGAAACATTTAAAAAGAATAACATTTGGAATTTTATTCGCATTTATGATGATGTTACATGTATCTGCTGCAGAAGTTTCTAATTATGCTGATTTAAAAGCCTGTCTTGAAACTGATGGTAGTACTTGTACATTAAAAGCTAATGTTGAACTTGACAATACTATTGAAATTGCTGAGGATGTTACATTAGATTTAAACGGTTATACTATTTCGCTAAGCGATACTTATGCTGGAATTGACTCAATGTTTGTAGTATTACATGGTGGAAAGTTAACTGTTAATGATTCTAGCGCAGCTAAAACTGGTAAAATTACTACAGAAAATAGCGAAGACGTATTTGTTGGAATCAAAATGACAAAAGCTGGAGGAGATAATACATTAACTGCTACTTTAGTAGTAAATGGCGGTACAATTGAAGCTACTAGTTATGCTATTTCTGGTAATGGTAATCCAGGAAGAGAGAATACTGATGTAACTATTAATGGTGGTACTATTAAAGGTGAATCAGTAGGTATTTTCCAACCACAAGTTGGTAAAGTTACTATTAATGGTGGTAAAGTTACTGGTGCTTCTGGTATTGAAATGCGTGCTGGTGAATTAGTAGTAAATGGTGGTACTATCGAAGCTACTGCTACTGAAGTTGAAATTAATCCAAACGGTAATGGTAACGCATCTAAAGGTGTTGGTATTGCTGTAATGCAACATACTACTGTTAAACCAATTAGTGTAACTGTTAACGATGGAGAAATAACAGGTGCTTCTGCATTATATCAAAGTAATCCACAAAATAATGCTGCAGATGATATCAAAAAAGTAGATATTGCTGTTAAGGGTGGAAATTTTGAAGCTACAGATGAAAATGAAAAAGCAGTTTACAGTGAAAATGTAACTGAATTTGTTACAGGAGGAACATTCAACACTAAAGTCGAAGAAACTTTAGTAGCTGATACATTAACTACAAAAGAAGAAAATGGTGTAGTTTATGTTGGTAAAGAAAGTAATGTTACTGTAAAAGATGCTAAAAATGGAGAAGTTAAAGCCGATAGAACTACTGCTGTTGAAGGACAAACAGTTACTTTAACAATTACTGCAGCTAAAGGTTATAAATTAGATAAAGTAGTTGTTAAAGATGCTGATGGTAAAGAAGTTACTGTTACAGATGGTAAATTTGTAATGCCTGGTTCAGATGTAGAAGTAAGTGCTACATTTGTTGAAGATGTAACTGTTACTCCAGATGTTCCAAAAACTGGTGATAGTGTTATGTTATTCGTTGTTTTAGGATTTATGAGTATTGCTGCAATAGCAGTTGCAAGTAATAATCTAAAAAAACGTACAACTAAATAATTAAATAAAATATAGATCACAAAAGAGTTAGAGAAATCTAACTTTTTTTGTTTGTTGACAAATAGTATTTTTTAGTTTATATTGTAAGAGACGTTTTACTTAGAATGACAATTTAACTAGCAATAGAGGGGCTACATATAAAAATGTGGTTTTTTGTAATTTAGAAAGGAGATTTAATGCTCTTTATTTTGTCATATCTAAATATATGGAAGGAGTTGATAAAATGTCATTCATCGAGGTAAAAAACATAAATAAAACATTTAAAGTTCCTGAAAAAGAAAAGGGAAAATTTAGTGTTTTTAAAAGTTTCTTTAATAGAAAATACAAATATATTAAAGCGATAAATAATATATCATTTTCTATAAAGAAAGGTGAAATAGTAGGATATATTGGACCAAACGGAGCGGGAAAATCAACTACTATAAAAATACTTTCAGGTATATTGGTTCCTGATTCAGGAAATGTTGTAATTGATAAATTAGTACCATACAAAAATAGACGTGAATATGTGTCAAATATTGGCGTAGTTTTTGGTCAAAGAAGTCAACTATGGTGGGATATACCAGCAATAGATTCATTTAATTTGTTAAAAGATATTTATAAAATCCCTGATGATAAATACAATAAAAATCTTCAAGAATTAATTGAACTATTAAATTTGAAAGACATTATAAATATTCCAGTTAGACAACTTAGTTTAGGAAGTAGAATGCGATGTGAAATAGCAGCATCTTTAATTCATAGTCCGAAAATATTATTTTTAGATGAACCGACAATTGGTTTAGATGCTATTTCAAAGAAGATAGTTAGAGATTTTATAAAAAAATTAAATAAGAAAAATAACGTAACTGTTATATTGACTACACACGATATGGCAGATATTGAAGCTTTAGCAAAAAGGATAATTTTAATTGGTAAAGGAGAAGTATTATATGATGGTACTTTAAATAATTTACAAAAGAATTATGATTATTTAAGAAAAATAAAAGTAGTTACTAAAGACAAAATTAAAATAAAAAGAAACTATATAGTAGATGAAAAAATTACTAAAGATGGTATAGAATTTACAATTGATATTAGAAAGGTAGAAATAAGTGATTTTATAAAACTATTATCTTCTAAAATATCTATTATTGATATCGATATTGATAGTGGTAATATTGATGATTTAATAGTTAGATTATACGAGGAGTATAAAATATGAAATCCTATTTATCTTATTTTAAATTAAAATTTACAATAGGGTTACAATATAGAGCAGCAGCACTAGCAGGTATATCCACACAAATATTTTTTGGTCTTGTTTATATCTTAGTTTATGTTGCATTTTATGAATCTGATTCAACAAGTATTCCAATGCCTTTAAATGAGCTTGTTAGTTTTCTCTGGTTAAATCAAGCATTTTTTGCTTTAGTTTATTTATGGTACAAAGATAAAGATATAATTAGTTTAATTAAAACAGGTAATATAGCTTACGAATTATGCAGGCCCCAAGATGTTTATATGATGTGGGCTTCCAAAATATTTGGCGAAAGATTATCAAATGTTACTTTAAGATTTTTACCAGTGATAATTATAGCAATATTTTTACCAGCACCTTTTAATTTAGATTTAACTATCACTATTCCAAGACTTATTATATTTATTATTTCATTTATATTATCAGCATTATTAATGACATTTTTAGTACTTTTGTACCATATTATTTGTTTATTTACATTAGATGAAAAGGGGATAGTAAATATATTTATGGTAGTATCTGATATACTTTCTGGATTAGTTTTACCACTTCCTTTTTTTCCAAGATTTTTTCAAAACATAGCTAATATATTACCATTTAGATATATAAGTGATTTTCCGTTTAGGTTATACGTTGGTAATATTCCATTAAGTGAAGGTCTTGTTGGCATAATAGTACAAATTATATGGATGGCTATATTAATTATTGTTGGAAGAATTTTAATGAAAAAAGCTTTGAATAAAGCCGTTATTCAAGGAGGTTAATATGAATCTTTATTTAAAATATTTTAAAATTCATTTAAAAAGTGAAATGCAATATAAGATGTCATTTTTATTATCATTTATTGCACAATTTTTTGTATTCTTTGGCTATTATTTCACAATTATTTGTTTGTTTGATAAGTTTTCAAATTTAAAAGGATTTTCTCTTTATGAAGTATTACTTACTTTTGGAATCATTCAATTTGGTTTTGCTTTTTGTGAATCGTTTTTTAGAGGTATTGATCAATTCGATAGATTAATAATAGATGGAGGGTTTGATAGACTTCTTTTAAGACCACAAAATATATTACTTCAAGTATTTGGACAAGAAATAAGTTTTGTAAAATTATCAAGATTAATTCAATCCATCATAGTATTAGTGATCGCTATTATTAATATTGATGTAATTTGAAATATAAAGAAAATTATAACTTTGATATGTATGCTTATGAGTTCAGTGCTTATATTTTTATCAATATTTATTTTAGCTGCTTCTTATTGCTTTATTACTGTAAAAGGTTTAGAAGTTAGGAATGTATTTACTGATGGAGGTAAACATATGGCACAATATCCAATTGGAATATTTAAAAAAGGATTTGTTTTCTTTTTTACTTATATAATTCCATTTGGTTTTGTAAATTATTATCCATTACTTTATTTGATAGATAGAGTAAATAAAGATGTATATATGATTTCTCCTCTTATTACAGTCCTTTATTTGATACCATGTATTTTTATATTTTATAAAGGAGTTAAGAAATATTCTAGTGTAGGTTCTTAAGATATTACTAATTATAAAAAAGAGTTTATAAATAAAAAAATAACAAAAAACATATTATTTAATGGTGAATAATATGTTTTTTAATGATATTCATATAAGAATTCGTTTTGTTATTTTAGTAGTAGCTATTATTTTATTATTAGTTATTGGTAAAGTTTTTTATATACAAGTAATTTCATATAATAAATTATCAAGTATTACTGAAGATTTATGGAGTAGAAAAATGACTATAAATGCTCCTAGAGGAGATATAGTTGATAGGAATGGAAATATACTTGCTACCAGTATTGTAACAACTACTATATATGTTGTTCCAAACCAAATCGTAAACAAAGAAGAAGTTGCAACAGAAATATCTAAAATTCTAGAGTGTGATTATGATGATGTTTATAAATATGTATCTAAAAATAGTAGTATGGAAATAATTAGAAAAGGAATGGATTTAGATAGTGAAGTTGCTGATAAAATAGATAAATTGGGATTTGATGGGGTTTATTTAGTAGTGGATTCAAAAAGATATTATCCTTATGGTGAAACTCTTGCGCATATTATAGGTTTTGTTGGTAGTGATAATCAAGGCCTATCAGGTTTAGAGCTTACTTATGATGAGTATTTAAAAGGGATTAATGGTGAACTTAAATATTATAGTGATGGAAAAGGTAATAAATTAGAAATACCAGATTCCTATGTTGCACCGACTAAAGGTATGACTTTGGAGTTAACGCTAGATATTGAAATGATTAAAGCTGTAGATAATGAACTTACTAATGCGATGGATAAATATAATAGTGATGGCGCTATTGCTATTGCTATGAATCCTGATACAGGAGAAATACTTGCAATGGGCAGTAAGCCAAGTTTTAATCCGACTAATTATCAGGATTATAGTGAAGAAGTGATTAATCGTAATTTACCAATATGGATGACTTTTGAACCTGGATCAACTTTTAAGATTATTACTTTAGCAAGTAGTATAGAAGAAGGAACTGTTGATTTGTTTAATGATAGTTTTACAGATAGTGGAGCAGTTACAATAGATGGTTCTACGCTTCATTGTTGGAAACACGGAGGTCATGGCACTCAAACTTTTTTAGAAGTTGTAGAAAATTCATGTAACCCAGGATTTGTTGCTTTGGGAAATAAACTTGGTATAGATAAGTTAATGGGATATATTAGAGAATTTGGTTTTGGTAGTAAAACAGGAATAGATTTAAATGGTGAAGGTAATGGTATTTTGTTTAAGAACGAAAAAATGGGACCAGTTGAACTTGCTACAACAGCATTTGGTCAAGGGATAAGTGTTACACCTATTCAACAAATAACTGCAGTATCTGCTGCAATAAATGGTGGCTTTTTGAATACTCCCTATGTAGTTTCTTCAATAATTGATCCAAGTAGTGAATCGATAATATATGAAAATAAGAAATATACTAAAAGACAAGTTATAAATGAAGAAACGTCTGCAACAGTTAGGTATGCTTTAGAAAGTGTTGTAGCGAATGGTACTGGAAGAAATGCTTATATTGAAAATTATCGTGTTGGTGGTAAAACTGGTACAGCACAAAAAGTATCAGATGGAAAGTATTTGGTTGGGAATTATATTTTATCCTTTATAGGATTTTTGCCTGCAGATGATCCAGAAGTTATAGTTTATGTAGCAGTAGATAATCCGAAAGGTGTAACCCAATATGGTGGGACAGTATCTGCACCAATAGCAAGAAGCATTATGATGTCTGCTATTGAAGTTTTAGACATCGAAGAAAAAGATGGTGGAATGTTAAAAGAGTATATTTACACCGATACTAGATATTTAATAGTGCCTAATGTAATTGGCATGGGTAAAGATGAAGCAACAAAAATTTTAAAAGACTTTAAAGTAAAATATAGTGGCAATGGAGATAAGGTGGTTTATATGTCTCCTAAAGCAAATACTTTCCAAAGTGTAGATACTACGATAACTTTAATGTTAAATTGATGTAAAAATGTGTAAAATAAGATTTTGCAAATATAAAAGGGGTAGTTTAGTAGTGTATAATTAAGGAGAGGTGGATTATTCATGTTAATTCTTGCAAAAGCCGCAATGGCAATGATGTTAGGATTTATTTTAGCAATCGCTAGTGGACTTGTTTTTATTCCGTTATTAAAAAAGTTACATGTAGGGCAAATGGTTAGTAGGGAAATAAATGCGAGACATTTAGTAAAAGAAGGTACTCCAACAATGGGAGGAATTATATTTATATTTCCGGTAATACTATCTTTAATTCTTTTGTATTTTAATGGGAGTATCGAAATAAGTTATAACTTAATAATATTGATTTTTGTTTTTTTTGCATACGCAATTTTAGGTGGCGTAGATGATTTTTTGAAAATAAAATTTAAAAATAACGCTGGTATAAGTATAGTAACTAAGTTTTTATGCCAAATGATAATTGCTTTAGTATTTTTCTATTTGTTTATGCGTAGTGGTGGTTCATCTACATTAAAATTTACAGCACTTAATATTGTAATTCCATTAGGATGGATGTTCGGTATATTTATTTTGTTTTTATTAGTTGGTACTACTAATGCAGTTAATATCACAGATGGATTGGATGGACTTGCTGGTGGTTTATCTGCAATAGCATTTTTAGCTTATGGAATAATTTCTTGGAATTGCGGTTGGTTAGAAGGGTATCAAGAAATAGCAATATTTTGCTTTTTAATAGTTGGAGCTCTTTTAGGATTTTTAGTGTTTAATTCCCATCCTGCAAGGGTTTTTATGGGCGACTTAGGTTCTTTATCTTTAGGAGCTGCTTTAGCAACAATAGCAATTCTTACTAGGCATGAATTATCTTTAGCAATTATTGGTGGAGTATTTGTTATTGAAACTATAAGTAGTTTTGTACAAATAATTGGTATTAGAAAATTTAATAAAAAAATATTCTTAAAAGCACCATTACATCATCACTTTGAGGAATTAAAATGGTGTGAAAGTGATATTGTAAAATTATTTTATGTAGCAGGGCTTCTTTTAGCGATGGCTGCTATAACATATGGAGTTTGGTTATAGTTTCAAAAAATAAAAGGGGGTAATTTTTTGAAAAAAGGGTTTGATAAACCTTTGTTTGTTGCTGTAATATTGATTGCTATTTTTGGATTAGTAATGATATATTCAGCTTCTTTTGTTTGGGCAAATTATAAATTTGATGATCCTTATAAATTTGTAAAGATGCAAGGATTATTTTTAGTTGTTGGTATTGTATTAATGGTAGTGCTTTCTAAAATTGATTATCACATTTATTATAAATATGCTAATATAATTTTGCTTATTTGTGCTATACTTTTAATTATTGTTTTAATTCCAGGGATTGGTACCGTGAGAAATGGTTCGCGTAGTTGGTTTGGTATTGGACCTTTAGGAATACAACCTTCGGAATTTGCTAAAATTGGTTTGATAATATATGTTTCAAAGTATTTAACTAATAACAATAAAGAAATGAAAAGTATTGTTCATGGCGTACTTCCTATTTTGGGAGTTATAGGTTTATTCTTTATTCTTATTATGTTGGAACCAGATTTTGGTACTGCGATGGTAATTGTTTTAACTTTAGTTGTGTTAATTTTTATAAGTGGTGTAAAGATTTCCTTCTTTGTAAAAATTGGACTAGTAGGTTTACTTGGTATTGCTGGGATAATCATTGCGGCGCCTTATCGTATGAAGAGAATAGTAAGTTTCTTAAATCCTTGGAGTGATCCTTTAGGCAGTGGTTATCAAATTCTTCAAAGTTTATATGCAATTGGGCCGGGTGGACTTTTAGGACAAGGATTCTTAAAATCAAGACAAAAATATTTTTATTTACCAGAACCTCAAACTGATTTTATTTTTTCGATAATTAGTGAAGAATTAGGATTTTTGGGTGTTTTAATAGTAAGTATTTCATTTATGTTTATTTTTTACAGAGGAATGCTTACTTCTTTAAAAAGTAAAGATTTATTTGGAAAGTATTTAGCCTTTGGACTTTCTTTTGGATTGATAATACAGGCATCTTTAAATTTAATGGTAGTAGTAGGATTAATTCCAGTAACTGGAGTAACTTTGCCATTCTTATCATATGGTGGTTCATCATTATTGGTTAGTTTAGCAAGTATTGGAATTATTTTAAATGTCTCAAGAAATTAAAAAATATCATTGTGGAGCATCATTTAAAAAATTAGGAAAGAAATGTTTGCGAAATTTGGGATGCAAAGTGTTTAGAAATTTTGAATGAATATTTAAAATAATATATAGATATAATTTAGTGGTGATTGTATTATAAAAACTATTGGAATTATTATAAGAAATTTTCAAGAAAATGACAAAAATTTTATTGGAACAAGAGAAGATTTATTTAAAAAAATATATAAATACGATATTAAAGTGATAGGTATTCCTTTAACTAATGACTTTTCAAAAACTATAGAATTAATTAAAGAATGTAATGGAATAATTTTAAGTGGAGGAGATAATTTTATAGATAAAGATTATTTATTAGTAAAATACTTGCACGATAATAATATTCCAACTCTAGGTATTTGTTTAGGAATGCAAGCAATGGCACAATATTTTTCTAGTGAAGTTGAAATAGATGTGATAAATCATAAACTTAATGATTGTGATGGACATTTTATTAATATTTATGAAAATAGCCTATTACATAAAATTATGAAGAAGAATAGAATATTTGTAAATAGTCGTCATAAAAGTGCTGTAATAGATACAAAGTTAGTTATTAGTGCAAGAAGCGATGATAATGTAATAGAAGCAATAGAAGATAGTACAAAGCATTTTTTTCTCGGTGTAGAATGGCATCCCGAATCACTAAATGATTTATACAGTGAAAGATTATTTGATTATTTTATAAATGTTTGTAAAAGTTAATAAAATTTTTTCTTGAGTAAATCCCTAAAAATTTATATAATAAAAAGGCTCGGAGGGATACAGATGGAAAAATTAGATGTTTTATATACTGTTAATGATAAATATATAGATATTATGTTAGCTTCTGCCCTTTCCTTAATTATGAATGGAAATTTAAATGGTATAAGACTACACATAATAACCAGTAATTTTAGTTTGGATGATTATGAAAAAGTAGAGGATGTTTTATGTAAATATCCTAATGTAGAATTATACTTTTATGATATAGCAACATTTGATATTGAAAAATATGGCATACCTGATTGGAGAGGGACACAAATTGCTAATGCAAGATTATTTTATCAAGACATTTTAGGACCTAGTGTTAATGGAATGGATAATTTATTATATTTAGATTCTGATACAATAGTTGTTTCTGATTTAAATAATCTAGAACAATTTAATGGTAGTAGCATTAGTGCAGTAAAAGATGGATGTTTCAAAAATTATTTGACAAAAATGGGTGGTATAAGTAATTATTTTAATTCTGGTGTTTTATATTTTAATGTTAGTAATTGGACTGAAAAAGGATATCAAAATAGAATAGTTCATTTTTTGGAAAATTGTAAATTACCATTAACATATCCAGATCAAGATGCACTTAATTGTGCTTTAGATGGTTCAATTAATAGTTTACCTCTTAACTATAATTTAGGAGCAAACGCTTATTTATTTGGGCCTAAGTTACAATCTCTTTATTATGGTAAGAAATCAAACATTTCAGATGATGAAGTAGTGGAAGCAAAAAAAGATCCTAAGATTTTACATAGTACAGGAATCCTTAGTATTAAACCTTGGTCTAATAATAAAGTAAATCCATTTAATGATGAATTTATGAAGTATATATTAATGGCAAATCCGGAATTTGAAAAAATAGAAATAAGTAAATTAAAACAGATATTAACTGCATCACCAATGCTTTTTAAAGCTGCTGTTATAGCTAAAGTTTATATGCCAGAACCTATAAGAGATTTTTCAAGAAAATTGACACTTTAATTAATATAAAATAATTGAAAAGAACTATAAGTTATGATAATATTTAACCATAGGAGGAATGTATTAATGAATTGGTGGATTATATTAATTATAGTTGTGGTTTTATTAGTATTATATGTAATTAGTGTATATAATAGTTTGGTAAATCTAAAAAATAAAGTAGAAGACCAAGCTAGTCAAATTGATGTTGAATTAAAAAGAAGATTTGACTTAGTACCTAATTTAGTAGAAACTGTTAAAGGCTACACAAAACACGAAAAAGAAACATTAGAAAACGTTGTTAACGCAAGAAATTCTTATGTTTCTGCTGATAATTTAGGTGATCAGTTAAAAGCTGATGGAGAGCTTACAAATGCAATTAGTAAGTTGTTTGCATTAACTGAAAGTTATCCTGATTTAAAAGCAAATGAAAACTTTATAAACTTACAAAATGATCTTTCTGCTATTGAAGAAAAAATTGTTTATGCTAGACAATTTTATAATGATGCTGTATTAATGTTAAACAATAAAGTTGAAATGTTCCCATCTAATTTGGTAGCAAGAATGTTTAACTTTACTAAAAAAGAATTCTTTGAAGCATCTAGTGCGGAAAGAGAAAATGTAAAAGTTAAATTCTAAGGCATTATTAAATGCCTTTTTAAGTAGGTGATTAAATTTGAAAAAAGTGATTTATGTTTTATGCTTATTAGTTGGACTTTTTTTTACAATAGATGTTTACGCTAATGACATAAAAAGTATAAAAATGGATATTTATATAGATAATTATGGTACTGCCCATATAAATGAAGAGTGGACAGCTAAATTAAATAGCGGTACAGAAGGTTATAAGGCTTATGGTAATTTAGGTACATCCTCTATAACAGATTATACTGTAGCAATGAATGGAACTTCTTTTACAACAATTAATAATTGGGATGTAGATGCTACTTTTTCAGAAAAAGCTTATAAAAGTGGTATTAATTATACTGGTAATGGAGTAGAACTGTGCTTTGGTATTTCAAAATATGGTACCAATACATACAAAATGTCTTATAAAATATCAAATTTTGTAGTTAGTACTGAAGATAGTGATATGATTTATTGGGAATTAGTCCCTAAAGATTTATCTGATAAACCTGAATCTGTATATATAAAGATTTATAGTGATTTTAAATATGATAAAAATTGGGATGTATGGGGATATGGAAATTATGGAGGTTATACTTATATTGATAATGGTATAATTGAACTTGTTCAAGAAGATGCTTTAGATGATGATGAATATATGGTTGTTCTTGCTAAATTTCCCAAAGGAACTTTTAATACTACAACAATTTTAGAGGATAATTTTGAATATTATTATGATATGGCGGAAGATGGTGCGACAGCGTATAGTGAAGAAAAAAAAGGATTTTTAGATATTATTGGTTTAATTTTTGCAATGGTTATTGAATTTATTCCATTTATTATATTTATTATTGTATTTTCTATAACTCTTAATCAAAGTAAATATGGAACAAAAAAATTAAAATTTGGAAAAGATGCTAAGAAGTTAAAAGATGCACCATATTTTAGAAATATACCATGTAATAAAGATATATTTAAAGCCTATTGGATTTCTTGCCAATACAATCTTGTGAAAAATCAAACGGATTTTTTAGGGGCACTTCTTCTTAAATGGTTAAAATCAAAAAATATTGAAAATGTAACTGTTCAAAGCAGTATTTTAAAGAAAGAAGAAAGAGCAATTAAATTACTTACAAGTGATGGATTAACACCTGTTGAAATTGAAATATATGATATGATGATGCTTGCTAGTAAAGATGGGGTGCTTGAAAGTAATGAGTTTACTAAATGGTGTAAGAAAAATTATAATAAGATTTTAAAATGGTTTAATAAAGTAATAGATAATGTAACTATGGAATATGTATCTATGGGTCTTATTACTGAGGAAAAGAAAACATTTGGGACAGTTTATTTAGTAAATGATAGAATGAAAGAAACAGCATTACAAATGTCTGGTTTAAAAAAATTTTTAAATGAATTTTCTAATATTAAAGAACGTGAATCTATTGAAGTAAATTTGTGGGAAGAATATTTAATGTATGCTCAAATATTTGGTATAGCAAAAAAAGTTGCTAAAGAATTTAAAAAACTATATCCAGATGTTATAACAGATGAATACTATAATGATGTTATTTTTATTCATACAATTTCTTATAATGGAGTTAGCGCTGCAAGTGCAGCTAAACAAAGAGCGCAAAGTTATTCATCAGGTGGTGGTGGTTTCTCATCTGGTGGAGGTGGAGGCGGTTCCTTCGGTGGTGGAGGAGGCGGAGGCTTCCGTTAAAGACAATTTATATTGTCTTTTTTTTGACTCAAAAAATAATATGTGTTAATCTTTTATTATAGAGGTATGTAATAATGGCTAAACAAAATATAGAATATGATTTATTAAGAACTTTAAAAAAGATAAGAAAAGACGAATTATATTATACAATTTTGAAGATAATAAATGGAAAATATAGATTTGAAAATGAATATTTAAATAGTGTTTCGCATGAAGTTATTTTAATTTATTTGGAAAAATTTCTAGTGATAAGTAATGGGTTTGTTCCAAAAGATGAAAAAGAAACTTTTGAAGCACTAGTTTATTTTATGGAAAATATTGATCAATTAAAATTCAGACATTTAAGAGCTGATATAATTATTAATTTAAAATATAATTTACGAGTAAATTTAGCTACATTTAAAGGGAAAGCGTTAACTAAAAAGACTATTATGAAGATTACTAGTTTATTATTGTTTGCAACATTAGCAATGAGTATGACTGGTATGGCTTTAAATGCTAATGATGTAGAAATTGAAAACGAAGATTTTACAACAGTAGAATTTGATTCTGAATTTAAACAAAAAGATTCTATTCTTGCAACAAATAATCCTGATAATAATTTTGTACTGGAAAATACTACATATAAGGAAGAGATAAATACAGAACCAGTTGAACTAAGTTTAGATGATAAAATAAATATAATATTAGAAGATTATAATTTAACTTTGGAGGAATTTGATGTTTTATGTGCAATTGCAATGACAGAAGCGAAAACAAATTCTTATGAAGACACATATGCTGTAATCAATACTATTTATAATAGAATATCAAGTAAAACTTGGGTAGATTATATATCTTCTCTTTGGGGTATTGATGTAGGAGGAAGTCTTTATTATCAAGCTATTACTTCTGGTCAATTTGTTGTATATGAAAATGGTAGATATGTTATGAATTTAGGTATAAGAGAAGGAGATTCATTTCAAGCAGTAATAGATTTTCTTTTAACCAAGGAAATTAAACATAATTATTTATCATTTAAATCTAGTGATACAGATTTAGATGAATATGAACAATTTGTAATTGGTGGCAATAAATATCATAATCCAATGTTAGAAGAGGATAGAATTGTTGAAGAAGAGATAACTAGAGCTTAATTTGTTGGTAAAATTTGACATAATTTGACATAAATTATTACATATGCTATAATTACATTGTTCATTCAGGGGGATTGTAATGAATAATTTAATAGATATGGCGTATGCCCTCCGCATTTTGTGGAGTTATATAAAATGTAAAACTTATAAATTTAATATAAAATATTTAATATTACCTATGATTTATTTAACTATTATTTTATTAATAGTGCCAAATAAGACTATGTTGGTTAATGAGGTAACTCGTACCACAGTAGATTCTTATAATACAATAACAATTACTAAAGAAAGTAAGATTGGAATTATATTAAATAAATATAATTTGACTGAGTATGAATTTAAAGTAATATGCGCTATAGTATTGAGTGAAGCTCAATCTAATTCTTATGAAGATGCTTATGCAGTAATCAATACTATTTATAATAGAACTCAAAGTAAATCATGGACTAGATATATAAGTAAAATGTATGGTAATAATAAGGGCGAAAGTATGTATTATCAAGCTATTGCTCCTCACCAATTTGTTGTTTATGAGCATGGTACTTATAAGAAAAATTTAAATAATACAACTAGTGTTGGTTATGATGCAATTATAGATTTCTTATATACTGAAGAAGTAATGCATAACTATTTATCTTTTAGATCACATAGTATAAAAGTAAAAAATAG
>JAZSOX010000148.1:0-8962 GCA_045537175.1 Bacilli bacterium | reverse complement strand
TCTAAAGTAAATAAGATTATATTTATTGGTATTATGAGTTTAATAGCTATTTGGTTTAGTGCTCAATATGTTGTTAAGGGATATTTTGATTTTTATATTTCATTATCAACATTCCAGGTCGCAGATCAAGTTGGAGATTTTGCTGGAAAAGCAGTGATTGAAACTTTAAAAAGAATTCCCGGAATAATAATGTTCTTTTTACCATTAATTTTAAGTATTATATTTAATAAATATATTGAATTTAAACAAAACGAATTGAAAAAAAATTTATTGTTAATAGTTGTAGTTCTTCTAACATATGGTATTTATTTATTTGCTTTAAACATTGGGAAAGATAAATCTTATTCATCATATGTGCTATATTATAATGTGAACGACGTTTCATTAAATATGGAAAATTTTGGTGTTATTAATACCTTTGTAATAGATACTAGTAGGGCTTTATTTGGATTTGAAGATAAAATAGTAATTGATAGTAATGATTCTGGTTTAAATGATATAGAGGGTAACGAATCAATTGGTCCTATTGTTTATGAATATAATAATTTAGATATTGATTTTGAAAAATTAATTGCTAATGAAAGTAATAAAACAATAAAAAATATACATGAGTATTTTAATAATGATAGTGGTACTTTAAAAAACGATTACACAGGAATGTTTGAAGGTAAAAATCTTATATTATTTATGGCAGAAAGTTATAATGAAATAGCCGTTAATAAAGAATTAACACCAACCTTATATAAACTTGTTAATAGTGGATTTGTATTTGAAAATTTTTATACTCCAACTATTTATAGTACTATTGGTGGAGAATTCCAAGAAATGACTGGGTTGTATGCTCAATCTACTGGAATACTTTCAAAATTTAGAAGTGGAAATATATATTTCCCTCAAGGAATAGGTAATAAATTTAAAGAAATTAATTATAGCACATTTGCATATCATAATAATTCTTATGCATTTCAAGATAGGAATAAATATTTAGCAAGTTTGGGATTTGATAATTTTAAAGCTTGTTATAATGGGTTAGAAAAGCTTATTAATTGTAAAGAATGGCCTCAAAGTGATGTAGCAATGATTAATGCTACAGTAGATGATTTTATAAATGAGGAAAACTTTATGGTGTTCTATGCTTCAGTATCTGGTCATTCTTCATATAACTGGGGAAATGCTTCGGCAAGAAAACATAAAGAAGAATACATGAAAGCTGAACTTCCGTATTCAACAAGACCAGCGGCATATATTGCAGCTCAAATGGAACTTGATCAAGCTTTAAAATTGTTAATAGAAAAATTAGATCAAGCCGGTAAGTTAGAAGATACAGTTATAGCTTTAGTGGGAGATCATTATCCATATGAACTTACTATTGATGAAATTAATGAAGTTAGTACTTATAAAAAAGATTCAGTAGTAACTGTTAATAAAAGTAATTTTATATTATGGAATAGTGAAATGGATACAGTAAAAGTATCTAAGGTTGGTAGTCAATTAGATGTTATTCCGACTATTTATAATACTTTTGGAATAGATTATGATTCAAGATTATTTATTGGTAAAGACATACTTAGTACTGAAGGTGGTCTTGCAATGTTTGGAAATCGTTCATGGGTTACTGACAAAGGAACATATTTTGCTGCAAGCGGGATATTTGTACCAGTAGATGGAGTGGAATATGACGAAAACTATGTTAAAACTATAAATCGAATTGTTAATAATAAAATTACGATGAGTAAGTTGATAATTGAAAATAATTATTATAAAAAGGTTTTAAATTAAAGGAAATGATAAAAATCATTTCTTTTTTATTTAAAAAAAGGAAAATAATGAACAAACTTTAATATTTGCGGTTTCAATTTGAAACCACAAATAAAAGTAGATGTTTACAATATGCATTTACAGAACAGGTAAGAAGTGTCTTGCAATTAATAAGATTGATGATGATGAAATACTTATAAAATTGCTTGTTAAAATATAAAAGAACTATTTAGCATAGTTCTTAAAATTCTATTTTTATGGTATTTTTTGTTTTAATATTTTTTAATTTAGACTCTATTAAATTTTTAATGTTATCATTATAATTTGGGTGGTTTTCTATTAAATTCTTATAATAATTAATTTTGTTTAAAATTTCATTATTGTTATTTGAGAGATATTTTTCATAATAAATTAATAACAATTCTTCTAATGATTCTATTAAATTATTTGATTTTTCGAAGTAATCAATAGCTTTATTAATATTTTTAGGGGTGTTAGTTTCTAAATCACCTTCTAAGTAATAATATTTTGCAATATTGTAATATGCCCATAAAGAAATTTCATTAACGCAACTTTCTAAAGCTTTTTGATAGTATTCCAATGCTTCTTTTTTATTTCCTTCTTTTCTTTTATATTCGCCGATTTTGTTGCAAGCAAAACTTTCGTTTAAATTAGCACTTTTAAAAAAATGTTTATAAGCTTCATCATTATTGTTTTGCTTTTCATAATATATACCTAAATTATTTAAAGAATATACGTAATTTTTATTAGCTGCTTCTTTAAAAAATTTTAATGACTTTTCTATATCTTTTTTAACCCCAATACCTTCTTGATAACATAAGCCAAGGGAGTTTATTGCGGCAATATTTCCTAAAGATTTAGCTTTTTCAAAATATTTAATGGCTTCTTTATAATCTTTTTCGTTATTGCTTCCGATTTTTCCTTTGATAATCATATTGCCAATCATCCAACAGGCAGAAGGGTGATTATTATTCGCGGCGTTCAAAAAATATTCGTATGCTTTATCGTATCTTGGACTACCACTAAATTCACCTCGATATTCCATAACTGCTAAATGATAATTAGCATATGGGTTTCCGTCATTAGCAAGGCTTTTTAAGGAATGGCTAAAATTGATACCTTCATTTAATTCCAAGATAAGAAAATTTTGCAAATCTGTAACTGAAATGTCAGTGTTTTGAAGGATTGTTTCAACTACATTTTTTGTTCGTTCATCTTCATATAGTGGTTGCTTTTTTTCTAAAATAGCATAAATTACTAGCTCCACAAACAAGTTATAATAATTTTCGCTTTTTAATAATTTTCTAAATTTTGAAATAGTATCTTTAGGAACGTAAAAATCATTTTTGCTTATATTGTAAAGTTTGTTACAAATACTTTTTAAAGACAATTGTTCATTAATTGCTGAAATCTTTTTTAAATCATAAATTGAACCATTAATAATAGATAGAATATTGCAAACAATATCTATAAATATATTGTTGTCTTTTTCGTATTGTTTCTTCAAATTAATGTATATTTGTTTATAATCATTTCCAATACTTCTAGAGCCTATACAATAATTGTTTACTGTTGATTCGTTCATATAATCTATATTAAATAAAGTACAAAATACTTCGCTTTGAATAGCGGAGTTTTTATTTTTACTTTCATCTTTTATCACACTAATAACATTTCCGAGTGATAAATGACTATAGTTATCGTTTAATTTTACATATTTTCTTTCCATGCCAGTTATTTTAACATATTTATGAATAAAAAGCGAGTGATAAGTGTTATTGCTGAGTTTTTGCGAAAGTGGTTCAAAAAAATAATTATAATATAATTTTTAATAGGAGGAGAAAATGAAAAAAGTTTTAAAGAATTATAAAAGCACAATTATCTTACTAACCTCAATTATTTTAGGTGGAGTAGTAGGCCTTATATTTGGTGAGAAAGCTAGTGTATTAAGCCCGTTAGGAGATATTTTTATTAATTTAATGTTTGTTGTTATAGTACCACTTATATTCTTAACTGTAACTACAGCAATCATTAAAATGGATAGTCCTAAAAGACTTGGAAAAATAATGAGTAGAATATTAATTGCTTTTGTTATAATGTCAGTTATTTCTGCAGTTATTGGAGTAGTATCTACTTATTCTTTTAAATTAGTAGATAATAAAGATTCTGCAAGTATAATGGAATTATTAGATGAAGGAACTGTAATTGATACAGAACTTTCAATACTAGAACGAACTGCAAGTTTACTTACTGTAAGTGATTTTAATACACTACTTAGTAAAGATAGTATTATAGCATTATTGGTATTTTCAATAATATTTGCACTTGCAATTAGAAAAAGTAAAGAAAAGGGAGAGGCTGTTAGTAAAATATTATTTAGTTTAAATGATATAATACTAAATGTTGTAAATATAATAATGTATTATGCTCCAATTGGGTTAGGTTGTTATTTTGCAGCTTTAATTGGTACTTATGGAGAAAGTATAGCAGTAGGATTTTTAAAAACATTTATAATTTATACAATTGTATGTTTATTCGTATATTTTGTTGTATATTCATTATATGCTTTAATTGCTGGAGGTAAAAAGGGATTAAAATCATATTGGAAAGTAATATTAGCACCGACAGCTACTGCTTTAGCAACATGTTCATCAGCGGCTTGTATACCTGTAAATGTTAAAGCTACAAAAGAAGTTGGTGTTTCTTCGGATATTGCAGAAACTACTATACCAATGGGAACAAGTTTTCATAAAGATGGCTCTGTTATTGGCAGTGTATTTAAAATTATGTTCTTAGTATATTTGTTTGAAATGAATCCATCAGTATGGACAGTGCTAGGTGTTTCGATTGTTGCTACGTTACTTGTTACTGCTGTTCCTGTTGGTGGAGGAACTATTTCAGAAATGTTTATTTTAACACTTATGGGATTTCCAGCATCAGCACTTCCGATTTTAACTATAATTGCTACAGTTATTGATGCTCCTGCTACAGTATTAAATGTAGTTGGTGATACTGCTAGTTCAATGCTTATTGGTAGAATGGTTGATGGCAAAAAGTTTTTAGAAAATAAAAATAAATAAGTATATGCGAAAGAGATTTTATAATCTCTTTTTTATATGTGTAAATGTAGAAGTCTAGTTTAAAATTTAGTATAATTATAGTGGTGATAATATGAAATTTAAAGCTAGACCAGAAAAAAGCAATCTTTTGTTAATGTCATCAATTATTTTGCTTTTGTTAGTTACTTGTGTTTTTTGGTTAATATTACGAATGTATATTTATTGCATAATTTATTTTGTTTTAACCTTATTTTTGGCATATACTTATTTTTTTACTTTTTATTATGTAAAAGAAAAATACTTTGTTACTAGACTTGGTTTGATAAAAATTAATATTAAATATGATAGTATTAAAAAAGTAGAAAATTTAAAAGATAAAGTTAAACTACATTTGAAATATTTTAACATAATGATATATCCAAATAATCAAGATATATTTATTGCTAAGTTAAATAGTAAATTGACAAACAAAAATTCGAATAATATAATGAATTAATAATATGAGGTGTTAATATGGAATATATAATTATTTTTTTGCTTGTTGTTGTAATTATTCTGTTAATTATAGTTTTAGTTAAAAATAATGGCAGCAAGGATATGATTGAAAGAATGGGAAGACTTGATACAAGTATTACTAAAGAAATTGGAGAATTTAAATTAAATTTTAGTAAAGATTTACGAGGCGATTTTGAAGTTTTAGATAATAAAATCGAATATAAATTAAATTTAATTAGTGATCGAGTTAATAGTCAACTTAATGAAAATTTTGATAAAAGCAATAAAACATTTATGAATGTTTTAGAAAGATTAAATAAAATTGATGAAGCTCAAAAGAAAATTGATGGATTAAACTCGGAAATAGTATCACTTCAAAGTGTTTTAACAGATAAAAAAACTAGGGGAACTTTTGGCGAAGTTAATTTAGAATATATTTTAAATAATGCTTTTGGTCCATCTACAACTGGCATTTATAGCATTCAACACAAGATGAGCAATGGTAGTATAGCTGACTGCTTATTGTATGCACCAGCTCCTTTAGGAACTATTGCAATAGATAGTAAATTTCCATTGGAAGATTATCAAAAGATGGTCGATAAAAACAGAAGTAAAGAAGAAAGAATGATTTTTGAAAAGAATTTCGTTATAGATGTAAAAAAACATATTAATGATATTTCGGAAAAGTATATTATTCCTGGTGAAACTAGTAATGAAGCAATTATGTTTTTGCCTGCTGAAGCCATTTTTGCAGAAATAAATGCTTATCATCCAGAACTTATTAATTATGCATATCAAAAGAAAGTTTGGATTACTGGTCCAACAACATTAATAAGCACTTTATCAATTATTAGTATGATTTTAAAAAATATGGAAAGAGATAAATATGCAGAAATAATTCATGAAGAACTTGATAAACTTGGTGTTGAATTTGGTAGGTACAAAGATAGATGGGATAAACTATCTAGAAGTGTTAAATCTGTTAATCAAAGTTTAGATGAACTTCATACAACGACAGAAAAAATAACTAAGAGATTTCAAAGTATAAAGAATGCTGAAATAGATAAATTAAAACATGACGAAACATTAAAAATTGAATATATAGATGGAGATGATGAGTCGTGAAAATTTATTTGGTAAGTAATAATTTATTATTGGATGGCATTAGTTATGAAAACAATTCTAACTTAGAAATTATTAGAATGTTAAGACCTTTAAGTAGTAAAGGAGAAAGAATTTCTAATAAAATAAGTGAAAGTAAAGAATTTCAAAATATAGAAAAGATTTATTCTAGTTTTTATAGTAGTGCGATATCTTCAGCTAAATATTTATCTGAAAAGCTAGAAATAAATATTAATATGGATGATCGACTTAATGATTGCAAAGTGGGTTCTCTTGGTAGTAAAAACATGAAAATGGTTAAGGGTTTGCAAGATCATGAATTTACTTATAAATTACCAAACGGTGAGTCATTAATAGATGTTGGGACAAGAATAAATAATTTTATTCAAAATGTTATAAATAAAGATGAAGAGTGTATAATATATTCTCATAAAAGAGCAATATTAGGTTTTTTATTGAAATATACTAAAGTTGGTTATAATTTAGATGATAATTTGATTTTGGAATATAATGGTAAATTAATTTATGATGATAGCGATACTGACATTGATATTTACGAAATAGAAGTTAGAAATAATGAAATAATAAACATAAATAAGTTTTAAAAAAATCTTCCTTATGTAGGAAGATTTTTTGATTCTTCAGTGTCAATTGTAATCCATTCAGTAGTACCACAAGTTGTACAGATTTGAGGAACTAATACTTTTTTACCTTTAGGTAAATCTATTTTTTTCTCTAAAGTAACACAAAGCATTCCTGATTCTGGATCAATATAGCATCTACCTTGTATTTGGGTTTCTTGACACTTATTACAACCTGGTTTTTTCATTATCTCACCTAAAATTATTATGTGTAAAATGACTATAAATATTCAGTTAATTAAGGTATAATTAAAACTGAGGAGAGTGTATTTATGGAGTATAGTATAAATGCAAGAGTTAGTAATAGACATGTTCATTTAACAAAAGAAATATATGATTTATTATTTAATGAAGAAATAACAAAAAAATATGATTTAAATCAAATTGGTGAGTTTGCTTCAAATCAAACTTTAACAATTAAAAATGGTGATAAAGAAATAAAAAATGTTAGAGTTCTTGGCCCTTTTAGAGAATATACACAAGTAGAAATTTCTAAAAGAGATGCTAGAACATTAGGTGTTAATCCACCAGTTAGAAGAAGTGGAGATTTAGAAGGTAGTTTAAAAATAATTTTAGAAACCGAAAAAGCATCTATTGAAACAACTGGATTAATTATTGCTAATCGTCATGTGCATGTTAATAGCAGTGAAGCAAGTAAATATAATTTAAAAGATAAACAATTAGTTCAAATAAAAGTTTCTGGAGACAAAAGTGGAATTATGGATGCAGAAGTAAAAGTAAGTGATACTGGATACTATGAATTTCATATTGATACTGATGATGCAAATGCATTTTTAATAGAAGATAATGATAAGGTAACGTTGATTGTATGAAATTTTTTATAAGAAATGTAGAAATAAAAAATCAAGTAGTGCTTGCTCCGATGGCTGGTATAACAAGTACTACTTTTAGACGAATTTGTAAAGATATGGGTGCTGGTCTTGTTGTTGCAGAAATGGTATCAGATAAAGCTTTAATTTATGAGTCAAAAAAAACTTATGAACTTTTAAAAATGGATGAATCTGAAAGACCAATTTCTCAACAAATTTTTGGTGGAGATGCTGATACAATGGCTAAGGCTGCCAAAATTATCGAAGAATATATGCATCCAGATATTATTGATATTAATATGGGATGCCCAGTGCCAAAAGTTGCTGTAAAAAATAATGCTGGTAGCAATTTACTTAAAGATCCTGACAGAGTAAGAAAAATAGTTGAATCTGTTGTATCTGCAGTATCCGTTCCTGTTACAGTAAAAATAAGAAGTGGTTGGGATGAAAACAATATAAACGCGGTTGAAATAGCAAAAATTTGTGAAAGTGCTGGTGCTAGTGCAATATTTGTTCATGGTAGAACACGTAAACAAGGCTATGCTGGTGAAGCTGATTGGAATGTTATTAAAGATGTAGTAAATGCTGTAAAAATACCAGTTATTGGTAATGGTGATATTAAGTCTTGCTATGATGCTGAAAAAATGTTAAAAGAAACTGGATGTACTGCAGTTATGATTGGACGTGGTGCGTTAGGCAATCCGTGGTTAATTAAAGAATGTGTTGAATATTTAGATAATGGTATTCTACCTAAAGATGTATCATTAAAAGAAAGAATAGACATGATGAAATATAATGTAGAAGAACTTGTTAATGATAAAAATGAAGTAGTTGGTGTTTTAGAAATGCGTACACAACTTATGTATTATCTAAAAGGGATGCCAAACACTAAAAATTTAAAACTTGCTATATGTAAAGCTAGTAGTAAGAGTGAATTGATTGAAATATTAGAATCTTATGAAAAAGAAGTAATGGAGTAAAAATGAATTTAATAAATGATATTCAAGAAAATACGATAATAATTTGTAATAATAGT
>JAZSOX010000043.1:0-7556 GCA_045537175.1 Bacilli bacterium | reverse complement strand
ATCAAAAAAATAATAATTACAAAGTTATTAATTATTGCTTGTATAGTAATGTATTTATTATCATTGTTTATTACAAATAATTTTACTGAATCATTAATATTATTAGGAGCTAATAATAGAGGATTAGTACTAAATGGGGAAGTTTTCAGATTAATTACAAATGCATTTTTACACGGAAGTGTTATTCATTTAGCTGTTAATATGTATTCTTTATGGATTATTGGTACTCAAGTAGAAACATATTTAGGTAAAGTAAAATTTTTGGTTATATATATATTAAGTGCTTTAATGGGAAGTTTATTTAGTATCATATTCTATGAAAATGCTTTATCAGTAGGAGCTAGTGGAGCAATATTTGGTTTAATGGGAGCCTTATTATATTTTGGATATCATTATAGATTGTATTTATCAAATGCTTTAACTAGTCAAATTATTCCAATAATTATTATTAATTTATTTTTAGGATTTACTATGTCAGGTATTGATAATGGAGCACATATTGGTGGACTAATTGGTGGATACTTGGCTACTATGATAGTAGGAGTAAAATATAAAAGTACAAAAAAAGAAACTATTAATGGATTAATAGTATATACTTTACTAGTAGCATTTTTATTATATACAGTGTTTTATTTAATATAATTAATTAGCCCTTTCACTTCAAGATATTTCGCATATCTTATGAGTGAAGGGGATTTTTTTATAAATACTGAATATTTGGTTACATTTACACTTAATACTTGCTTTAATAAATCCGCTTTATAGTATACCTCCAAACTAACAAACAGTTCATATTTCTTTTGTTCCATAAAAATAATGGGTAACCATTATTTTTATTTTGCAATTTTTTGTCACACGATTTTTCAACAAAAAAAATAAAAAATCTTGACTTCGGGGGGGGTATTATAAACTTTACTTATAAATAAAAGAAGGGTAAGATAATATGAAAGTTGTTAACAAAAAACTTTGGGTAATAACAATAACTTTATTAGTAGTAATAGAATGTGTGTTTACATATTTATCAGTCAAATCATATAGTAATAAAGATATAACTGAGTTGAAAGAAGAAAACAAAATAAATAAAGAAATGTTTGCCATGTATGTAGAAAATGATGATGGTAATTATGAAGAATATAAAGATGGAGAATCATTTACAATTGCAGGATATAAACTTAATATTAGTAAAAGTAATTGTGTAGATAATAAAGGTAATGCAGTATCAGATATAATTACAAATTCAAATAATAAAGTAACTGTTAGTAGTAATAAAACAGTATTCTGTTATTTGTATTTTGATAAAGATAAAAGTGTATATGCAAAAGTAGTAAGTGATTATCAAAACAATAATGGAGCAAGCAAACTAAGTAGTACATCAGCAGAAACAGGAAATCTATATGATGTATATTACTATACAGGTGATATAACAAATAATAATATACTTTATGGAGGATTCTGTTGGAAGATGGTAATAACAACAGAAACTGGAGGAGTTAAATTAATATATAATGGTTCTCCAAAAGAAGTATTTGAAACAGAACCAATTGAAGAAAACCAATATGTTGTAAGTACAAATACCCCAGAAGATAAGCCATTCACATTTGATAGTAGTACAAAAGAATGGGTAAGTGGTATAGCTGGTGTAAATAGTACCACAAATACGATAGAATTTACTGTAACAGAAGCAGGAAATTATGTGTTAAATTATACGGTTGATTCAGAGGCTAGCTATGATAAAGGAAATTTTTATCTAAACGGAACAGTATTAAAAACAAATATAAGTGGAATAGGACAATCTGGAACAATAGATTTAAGTGGATTAACAACGAGTGATGTAATAAAAATAACTTATGTTAAAGATAGTAGTGGCAATAAAGGTACTGATACAGTTAGATTTTCAATAGGAAAATCAACAGGTGAAAAAACATTGAGTTGTGATAATACAGGAACTGATTCTCAAATAGGGACTAGTAAATTTAACTCAAGTTATGCTTCTATAGCGCATTCTGGTTATATGTATAATACAATATACAATTCTAATGAAAAGAAATTTACATATTATACATATGTTTTAAATGAAGAAGAAAGTATGACATCGTCTTCGAGAAAATATTATTTTGGAGATAATGTGGAATACACAGATGGTATATACACTTTAACTAACGCTACTACATATACTTGGGCGGATAGTTTTGACGATTTAGTAGGATATTACACATGTAAAAGTACTAATAGTACTACTGGAACAAGTTGTGCTGAAGTATATTACGTAACAGCAACAACTAGTTCATATATGTATCATTACGCAATAACTGGTGGGAATTCATATGATTCTTATAAAATAAAACTAGCAACAAGTGTAACTGATAATGGTGATGGAACATATACATTAGTTGATCCAATTGAAGTAGCCAAAAAAGATTGGTATACAAATTATTCAACATATAAAAATTATTATTTCTGTAGTGATTTAACAAGTTTGACATGTAGTGATATGTATTATTCCTATGCTGCTTCTAATACAGATTTATCATATGTATATTATAATAAAAATTATAAATATGGAAATTCATTTAAATATGAAAATGGAACATATACATTAGTTGATACAGATATAAGCAGTATAAAACAGTTCTGGAATTGGCATACAAATTATAATACGTTAAGTAATAATCATTACACATGTTTTAATACATCGGGAATTTGTACAAGCTTGTATTATATAAATTATATAAATAACTATTTAGCCTATTATATAACATTAACTGGAGGAAAGTCAGTTAGTGATGCACTAAATGAAATGTTGCATGCAGAAGATGTAAATAAAATAGATTCAACAATAAAAGTTTATATAGATACATGGTATGAAGGAAACTTACTAGAAACAAAAGACAAAAATGGAAGATTATACTCAAAATATTTAGAAAATACTATTTTTTGTGCAAATAGAGAAATAAATGATTTAGGTCGTTGGGATCCTAATGGAATTGTGGCTTCTGATAAGCATATGTATTATAATAATGATAGTTTGGAATGTGCAAATAAAATTGACCGGTTTACTTTGAAAAAAGACAGGGGAGGAACTGAAGGATATGGAAATAACGCGTTAGATTATCCAATTGGATTAATTTCATATAAAGAAGCAAGTTTAGCAACAGAAAACGGGTATTTAGTATCTGGAAGTACTTACTGGTTGCTTTCGCCTAGCATGTTCTATAGCTATCACACCGCTAACGTCAACCGAGTTAATTCAAACGGTGGTTTAGGTAGCAATTATGCGACTGGTACACTCGGCGTTCGGCCAGCTGTATCATTAAGTAATAGTGTTGAAATTACTAGTGGTAATGGATCTGTTACAAATCCATATCAAGTTAAATTATCTGAATAATTAATCGTCAACGAAGACGTTAAAATAGACTTAACCCTTCGGAAAGTAGAAATACTTTCCTTTTTATTTGCTTAAATTGTAAGATATTAAAAATGAAAGAAAAGCAATAAATAAGCTCAGAATAGAAAAATAGTTAGGATAGATAAATAAAATAGAAGATATGACAAAACCAATAATAGCACTATAAGTTAGCCTGAAATGTTTAGATAATAAATAATCTATAAGTTTTAAAATAAATATTGAACTAATAATAAAAGAAATAATAAAGGGAATAAATTTAATAATGGTTGAAAGCGTAAGTGAAAAAGGATTAGCAATAATACTTAAAAAATATTCATAGATACCAAGAAGCATAAGTAGAGCAGCACCACTTATGCCGGGAACAATCTTACCAATTGCATAAAATACACCTGCAATAATCATTAATAAAAAATTTGGATTACTCGTAGTAGTTAAAGAATTTTTTTCAATTATAAATAAAAATATACCAAATAAAAGAGAAATAATAAAAGAAATAATTGAAATATTTTTATTTGATTTTACTTTGATTTCTTTAACTAAATAAGGTAAACAACCTAGTATTAATCCAATAAAGACATAAGAGATAAAATTCAGTTTATTATTTAAAAGATAAAGGATTAATTTACTAAAGAAAAGAATGCTTATAATTACTCCAGTAATTATAGGAACTAAATAAAATATATTATCTTTAAAATTTTTGAATAAATGATTTAATCTATATATTATTTCATCATAGATACCAAGAATAGTAGCTAAAACTCCACCAGATACACCAGGAATAATAAAACCAATGCCAAGAATTATTCCTAAGAATAGATTTTTCAAGTACATGTCAATCACTTCCTTAATAATATGTATTACATATATTTGTGTGTTATACTTGATATGTGATAGTATGAAGAAATTAAAATTATTAATAATTATATGTCTAGTAATAATTTTAATACCATTTGGTATTAATGCTTTTGTTATACTAAATACTAGAGATAATATTTATGATTATACTGAGATAAATGACAATTATGATATAGCTTTAATTCTAGGTTGTAGTGTTTTAAAAAATGGGAATCCCAGTTTAATGCTTAGAGACAGATTAAATGCTGCGATTAATTTATATGAGAATAAAAAAGTAAAACAAATATTAATTAGTGGAGATCATTCTAAAACTTATAGTGAAGTAGAAGTAATGAATAATTATTTAATATCAAATGGTGTTAATGAGAATGATATTTTGATTGATTATGAAGGGTATTCAACTTCAGAGAGTCTAATTAATTTTAAAAATAATTATAGTGATAAAAGTGTAATAATTGTTACTCAAAAATATCACTTATATAGAGCATTGTTTATAGCAAAAGATTTATCATTAAATGCTGTTGGGGTTTATGCAAAACAAATAAATTATAATGGTCAAATATTTAGAGAAATAAGAGAAATTCTAGCTCGTAATAAAGATTTTTTCATTTTTACAATAATGTATTAAAAATTTTTTATCCAATAATTGGAACTGACCAATTATTGGATTTTTATTTGTTTCAAACATGGGTACAATAATATTGATGGTGATGATAATGAAAAGGATATTATTATTGTTAATTATTTTATTAATCCCTTTAAATGTTTTTGCTTATTCGGATTATATTTATAGAGGTGGAAATACATTGGGGATTGAAATAGAATGCGATGGAGTATTAATTGTGGGTTTTTACCAAATTGATGGAAAATATAATAAAGGAAATCCTAAATTAAAAGTGGGAGATTACATAAAAAAAGTAAATGGGATAGAAATTTATAGTTTAAGTGAATTATCTAAAGAGATAGAAAAATATGCAAATGATGGAAGTGTAGAAATAACATATAAAAGAGGTAAAGAAGAAAAAAATACAACATTGGAATTAATTAATGAAAAAGGTGTTTACAAAACAGGTTTATATGTTAAAGATAGTATTACAGGTATTGGTACACTTACATATATAGATCCAGGTACTTTAATTTATGGTGCACTCGGTCATGAAATAATTGAAGGTAATACAAGTAAAATAGTGGAAATAAAAAGTGGAAATATATTCAGAAATTCAATTACATCAATAGATAAATCATCAGTAGGTCATGCAGGAAGTAAAAATGCCAAGTATTTTTATAATACAATATATGGAAATATTTATAAAAATACTAATCATGGTATATTTGGTAAATATTCATACAATATAAGTGATATGGAACTTGTAAAAGTAGGTAAATTTGAAGATATAAAAATTGGTAAAGCATATATTTATACAGTATTGGATGGAGAAAAAGTAGAAGAATTTGAAATTGATATAACCAAAATTAATGAATTAAGTGATACTAAAAATATTACATTTGAAATTACTGATGAAAAATTAATTAAAAAAACTGGCGGAGTAGTTCAAGGGATGAGTGGTTCTCCTATATTACAAAATAATATGATAATTGGAGTAGTTACTCACGTTATTGTAGATAACCCTGCTACAGGATACGGTTTATTTATAACCAAAATGTTAGAAGAAGGGGAAAGTTAAGAAATAGTATATCTATTTCTTTTTTTGCAATAAAAAAATCGATAATTAATATCGATTTATAAAGATTCAATGTTTGGCTTAATAAACGGATTAGCAACATTTTGATTATTTGTTTGCTTACTAGTTTTACCAATAATTGCATCTTTTAAGTCTTGGTCATCTTCACCAAAATCATCATTTACATCAATAACTCTTACAATTTCATCCATTGAAGTAAATCCTTCCATAACTTTAATTAAACCATCTTTAAGTAGTGTACTAGAATCTTTACCATAAACAAGTCTTCTTAAATCTTCTTTTCTTAAGTTGCTTACGATTGCATCTCTTATTTCTTGAGTTATTTCTAATACTTCATGAACTGCAATTCTACCTTTATAACCATTTATGCATTCTGGACATCCAACAGGAGTATATATTTGCCCAACATCCATATTTAATACTTTTTTAAATAAGTTCTTTTCATAATTGTTAGTAGGTCTAGCACTTCGACATTTAGGACATAATCTTTTAACAAGTCTTTGAGAAATAATACCAGATAAAGCACTACCAAGAAGATATCTTTCTACATCCATATCTAAAAGTCTTTCAATTGTATTAAGTGAATTATTAGTGTGGATAGTCGATAATACTAAATGACCTGTGATTGACGCTCTAACAGCAATACGAGCAGTTTCATCGTCACGAATTTCCCCAATCATTATGATATCGGGGTCTTGTCTTAAGATACTTCTTAAAGAGTTTCCAAATGTAAGACCAATTTCACTCATAACTTGAACTTGATTAATTCCGGCAATCTTCATTTCTACTGGATCTTCAACAGTAATAATATTTCTATCTGTAGTATTAAGTACTTGTAACATAGAGTATACAGTAGTAGATTTACCAGAACCAGTAGCACCAGTAATCATAATAATACCATTTGGTTTTTTTATTAGTTCATTTATTTTTGTAAAATTATCTTTTGTAAGTCCAATAGATTCAAGTCCATTTAAGCTCATACGATAATCTAGAATACGAATAACAACTTTTTCGCCATCAACAATAGGTAAGCTAGATACACGAAGATCCACATCCATGTTTTCAATTAAGCCTTTAATAGCACCATCTTGTGGTAGTTTAGTTTCAGTTATATTCATACCTGAAATAATTTTTATACGAGTAATTAAATTCTTTTTTACAGTTGCTGGTACTTTTGCATATTCAAGTAGTGAACCATCAACTCTTATACGTACCATTAATTCATCCTCAGTAGGATCGAAGTGGATATCGGATCCACCATGTTTAACAGCATCTATAATCATTTCATTAACAATATCTACAATTGGTTTATTATCGTAATCAAATTCTCTAAACACTTAGTATCACCGTTATTCCCTTTTACTATAAAACATTATACAATATTCTTGAAAATTATACAACCAATTAAAATTAAAAAATTAAATTTAAAGTGAGTTTACAGAGCAAACACATTTTGTTAAAATATAGATGGAATTAAGGTGGAATATGATAAAGTTAGTTACATTAAAAGATAACAATTATTTAAATATTGTAAATAAGATTTATGACTTTAAAAATCCTACAAATATTTTTATTCCAATATATACGGATAT